>JBDUBZ010000036.1:0-17197 GCA_040003745.1 Terriglobia bacterium | reverse complement strand
ATGTCGTCGAGCGAAATCTCATCCTTGACTCGCAGCGTTACCGTGAGCTGCCGGTAGTAAGCCGGTGGTGCGACCTTTGCCATCGCGGCCGCGACGGGCAGCACCAGAATACCCGCCTTGCCGTGCGCCATGCGATCGAAGGCGGCGGCGCGCGTGGCGAGAATTTCGGCGTGCGGCGACATGCCTTGCCCCGGCAGGACATCGAGCGCAGGCAGCAGGAGCGGTTCCGTGCCCGCATCGAGCAGATCGCAAAAGGTACGCAGCAGAGGGTAGAGAGCCTCCGCCTGCTTGTTGCCATCGGTGATGACGATCTGCTGCCGCGCGGTTTCGCGAAACAGCAGCGCCATGTAAACCGCCTTGGCGGTCAGCGTTAGCCCGGAAAGCCGGAGCAAGCCCGCGGGCGTATGCGCCGACAGACGCGCGGCGAGGCCTGTGAACCCCGCGCTGCGCGTCAAGCCGGCGAGCAGATCTTCAATTTGCGGATTGCGCAATCAGGCCAAATACCGCTCGCGGCACTCCGGTGAACAAAAGTGCATGACGCGACCCCCGACTATCTTTTTGAGCGAGGAATCCACGGCTACGTAAGTACCGCACACGGGATCCTGCTGCAGAGTGGTAGGCGCGGCGGGAGAATTGGCGCTCCGCGCAACGGAGCGCGGCTCCTGAACCCCAGACCAGAAGCGCTGCACGAAATTCACCACGGAACGGAGCGCGGAGATCGCGATCACGAACAGAATCACTCTGGCAAAAAAAACTAGCATTCCTCAGGGCCGTGGCCCCGCCACTATTTCTTTTTCTGTGCCCCGGGCTTGGGCTTCGAGATGCCAAACGTTGTATTCACGGTGCCGCCCAGCGCCGCGATCATTTCTTTTGCCGATTGCGCGTTTACGCCGTCCGGCTTAAGCTCCAGATACTTTTGCAGCGCCTCGACGGTTCCGGCAACCGGAGTAACCTTACCCGATTTAGCATCGACGTTGGCCTTTGCCGAAAGCGCCATGCCGAGCTGATACTGCGCATCCGCATAGTTCGGATCGACTTCAACAGCCTTGCGGAATTCCTCTTCGGCGGCGCCATTCTGTCCGCCGTTCACCAGCAGCGCGCCCAGGTTGTAGTAATATTTGCCCGCGCCGGGAGGGTCGAGCTGCGCGGCCTTAGCAAGGTTTGTTCTCGCCTCGTCAAGCTTCTTATCCTGAGCGAGGGTCAATCCATAGTTGTTGTAGAGACCCGCATCTTCAGGCGAGATTTCGATAGCTTTCTTGTAGGCGTCGAATGCCTTATCGTAATTGGCCGCAGCTTCCGCGGGAGTAGCCTTGGCCTTTTCTTTGTAAGCCTCGGCGAGCTCGCTCCAGACCGCACCCTGTTTAGGGTCCATTTCCGAGGCTTTCACCAGATTCTCGATAGCCTGATCGTACTGCTTAGCTTCGAAAGCGGCCTTGCCTGCGGTATACGCATCGTTCAAAGCCTTGTTTTTCTGGAGTTGCAGTTCGCGTGCCTTGGCCGTCTTTTCGAAGTCGGCCTTCTGCTCCTTGGTCATGCTCCGCTCTTGTTCCTTGGTAAGCGTGCCGGTATCAGCCGCCTTGTCGAGAGCCTGCTGTTGTTGCATGTTTTGTTTCAGGTCGAAATCGTGGACGAGCGGCTCGCCGGGTCTCGTCTTCACGCCATTGAAGGTGTCTCTGACTTTCCCGTCCACCTCAACGGACATGTTAAAAGTGCCCATCGGCAGGCCATAGTGCCCGTACTTTCCCTTCTTATCGGTCTTGACCGTATAGTGACCCTTGATGTCGGTGCGCTCGAACGTCACTACGGCGCCCTGCAGCGGCTTACCGTTTTCGTCCTTAACGACCCCTTCCACCTGGGTTGTTTGCGAAAAGGCGGGAAGCGCCAGCAGCAGGAACGCGAAAGAAGGGAGTATCAACGATTTCAAACGGAGAGACATATCAGAAAACCTCAGGGCAAATGGACTTCGAAACCACGACCAGCATACTACAGTAGACGACGGCAACGCTCTCCGGGATACATCCCCCGTCAGCGTCTTTCGTCGACTTTTTCCCGGCGTTTCTGAGTGAGAATATCGCGCACAGCATAAATCCGGCGGTTCTGCGTTTCGAAATACGTACGCATGACCAGTTCTCCGATCAGACCGGTACTGAACATCATCAGGCCGCCGAGCACCAGCAGAGCCCCTGCAATCATCAGTGGCCCATGTTCCGCCACAAGATCCAGCCGCCAGAAAATTTTCACGAACAGACAATAGGCAAGAATAAGCGATCCTGTACCCGTACCCACCAGCCCGATCGCGCCGAAAAAGTGCATCGGACGAGTAAAATACTTCAGCAGAAAGCGGATCGTGAGAATGTCGAAAAGAACACGGAAGGTGCGACCCAGGCCGTAGTGGGACTCGCCCGACGCCCGCGGAGTGTTCTGTATGGGTACTTCGGCCACGCGGGCGCCGTAGAAACTGGCCAATGCCGGGATAAACCGGTGGAGTTCTCCGTAGAGATGTACGTCTTTGAGCACTTCCGCGCGATAGGCCTTGAATGTCGTACCGAAATCACGCAGATCGAGTCCTGATGCCTTCGACATCATCCAGTTCGCGATTTTAGAGGGAATTCGGCGTGTGAACTTATTGTCGACACGCTCTTTACGCCAACCGCTTGCAATATCGAAACCCTCATCGATTTTTCGCAGCAGCAACGGGATATCCTCGGGGGCATGCTGCAAATCGCCGTCCATCGCGATGATAATTTGGCCTTTCGCTTCATGGAAACCGGCCGAAAGCGCGGCCGTCTGGCCGAAGTTCCGCCGCAGCCGCACCACCTTCAGGTGCTGGTCTGTCTGCACCAGGTTGGCCAGCAGTTCGTAGCTGCGATCACCCGAAGCGTCATCGATAAAGATGATTTCGTAGGCCCGGCGAGTCTGGATCAAAACCGACGTCAGACGGTCGTAAAGAGGCAGAATAGAGTGCTCTTCGTTGTGAATCGGGACGACAATCGACAGCATCTCCAACCTCCATTGTAATCGGAAACCGGTAATCGGATGACGACTGGCGGGAATAGGTTCGGGCCTGGGCCCTGTAAACTGGGCTTGTTATGAAATATCTTCCGGTTCTGATGTTGCTGGCCCTTGCGGGTGGGGCGCAAACCTCGCCGCGCAACGTTTATATCCTGCCAATGGCTGGCGGCTTCGATCAATATCTGGCCGGACAAATCGCGCGCGAGCATGTGATGCAGGTGGTGACGGATCCAAAAATCGCCGACACATGGATGACCGACCGGCTGGGAGATGCCTTTGAGGCGAATATCGCAAGGATTCATCCGGCGGCGAAAGGCTCAAAGGATTCAAATAGCGACGACAAGGACCAGATGCAGGTGAACCCGTCATTCCGGTCGAGCGGGAGCCGCGGAACGATCTTCCTGGTCGATGCGGCCTCGCGCCGGGTCTTGTGGTCGGATTACCAGAAAATGTCGCGCTCCAGCACCGCGCATGTTCTGAATCGCGAAGCCGCGGAGGTCACGAAACGGCTCAAGTTGTTCGCGAATCCCAGCGCGGAAGCGCGCCACTGACGGTCAGGTCCGCTTACCGCGCATGATTTCGCGGTAGCGTTCCACCAGCTTTTTTGTGATGACCGCCATGTCCCAGTTGGTCTCCACCTCCTGCCGCGCCCGGGCTGCCATTGCTCGCGCGAGTTCCTCGTTTTCGAGCAGCTGAATCGCCTTTTGGGCAAACTCCCGGGCCTCGTCCGCAAGCGCGCAAAATTCCCCATCCACGCGCGCCAGTCCTTCGGCACCAAGGCGCGTTGAAACCACCGGAATGCCGCTCGCAAAGCCCTCGAGCAGCTTCACGCGCACACCCGAGCCGCTGCGGATGGGGCAGATGAATAGCGCGCAGGAAGAGAAGAGCGGCTGGATGTCCTCCATGAACCCCAGCAGTTCGATCGCATTCGCGGGATCGGTGAAGGCGTGGCGGGGCGGCGGATCGGACCCTGCGACCAGCAGCTTGGCCTGAGGCAGTTTTTCAACGATCAGCGGCAGCACATGACGCGAAAACCATTCGAGCGCCACCTGGTTGGGAACGTGACGAAAACTGCCAAGGAAAAGCATCGTCAACGGCCGCCGTGGCCCCCCCGGAAACGGATATCTTGCGGTATCGATTCCCGCCCGCAGACCCGCCTCCACCCGCGGAGCAATCTCAGGCAGGAAGCTCTCAAGGTACTTCTTGTTCTCCGCGGTGCAGACCTGAATGTGATCGCAGTTCGGCAGCAGGTTTAACTCGAAGCGGATGGCGCGCAGATATTCGAATCGCGCCTTCACGCGGTCAATGGGACTGCGCATGAACGGCAAACCGCGCGCGATCGACTGGAAGTACACGTCATGCTCAAAAAGGGCACAGACCAGTCTGTCGAACCGGCGGGCATATTGCCCCAGAGCCGTATACTCCAGCTGAATGACATCAATGCCGTGCAGCAATACCTGGCGTTGAATCAGCCACTCGACCTCCGGTCTCTCAAACTCATGCACGGCATGCGGACGAATGGAAGCCAGATGAGGATCGCGCCGGTCCGTCCGCACGACGAATTCGACTGACCGGCAGAATTCGCGCAGCTCTTCGTTGGCCGCACGCTCCCCCGGGTAATCCAGCATGACAATCGCGTGAACCTCGCACCACCGCGCCAGTTCACGCAGGCCGTAATACATGAAGACCGCGCCGCCGTGAGTGGGCGGATAGATCGGATACGGCGAGACGAAGAGCACGCGGGGCCGCACGGGCGCAGGCTCCATTGGTGAAAAACGGTCGTGGAACCAGGCAGGCTGGGAACGGCGAAAGGCCTCGTCGTCGTCGATTGATGCCAGCGACCGCGCCTTCCAGCGGGACCGCATCGCTTTGGGTAATTCCGCGAAGGCCTTCAACAGCCCGCGCGCGCCTGCTCTCCCCGGCGCGTCGCCCGACCACGCGCTGAACAGCGCCCCGGCCTGGGTAAAGAACAGATGGCTGGTAATGCGTCCCCAACCGTGAATGTTTTTCCAGGTGAACAGGACGAAGTTCTTTTGCAGCACCCGCTGGATATGCTCCGGTGTGAACCGCTTGCCAATGGTCCCGCGATGCTCGTGGAAGACGATGCTGGCCGGTTGATACAAGACCTTCCAGCCGCGCTTCCACGCCAGATATCCAAGATCGGTGTCTTCCAGGTAAAACGGCGCGAAGAGTTCGTCGAAACCTCCGAGCGCCAGAAACTTAGCGCGATCGAAAGCGCATGAGCCGCCGCCGCCGTAGAAACACGGGAACAACCGGTTGACCGCCGTATCCTCCTGATGGCTCACGCGCAGACCGCCATCCTGCCACCAGCCCTGTGTCAGGCCCGTCTCTTCGCGGCGCTTCGCCGGATCGCTCAGAAAAATCTGGCAGGATACGCCGAAGATGGTCTCGTCGCTGAAGCCTGCGAGAAGCGGCGCGAGGAAGTCCGGTTCCACGCGCATGTCGCTGTTCAGCAGAACAACAATTTCGTTTTTCGCAGCCCGGAATCCGGCATTCGATCCACCGCCGAAGCCGAGATTCCGGGCCAGCGGCAGCACACGCACGCCGGGGTAGTTCTCTTCCATCCAGAGCGCGCTGCCGTCGGTCGAACCGTTATCGACGACAATGATCTCGCTCCCCGGATGATCCCGGATCGCTTCGATCCATGACGGCAGAAATCTTTCGAGCAGATCTCTGCCGTTCCAGTTAGGAATGACCAGGGATGCAGCCCGGGTGTCGGGCCGCTTGTTGGCCGCTCCCTTGCGCCGCCCCGCCACCAGCCACGCGAGATCCATCAGCAGCAGCGCCAGCGCGGCGGCAGCCAGCACAAATGGCGTCAGGATCAGCAGGGGCAGGGCGCGCAAAAGGCGCGCCAGCTGTGGCTTCATTCGCCTTGTGTTTCGAGGACCGGGCCGAGGTGTAGTCTGCGGCCCAGCCGGATCCATTTCGAATTTGCCATCAATCTCCGCTGCTCATGGAGGGTTTCGAGCTCAGCCGAAGCCTGGTCGAGGCTGCTGCGTGTAGCGTTCAGGTCACGCATCGACTGCTCCGCCTCAGCCTCTTTCGACCGGCCCCATTTATAGCGCGCGTCAAGGTCGGCTTCGAGCTCGCGGCGATGTGCATTCAACCGCTCGATCTCTTCAGTACCACGAGCGATACGCGCTTCGAGCGCCTCTACCCATTCCAGATTCTCCTGCCGTTGCTGTGCAGCCTTCGTTTCCACCGCTGTGACCCACTCCAGTTGCTTTTTTGCCTCCTCCTGCAATTCGCCGATGCGCGCCCTCCGCTCCTTCAATTCCAGTGTGACCGCGGCCGCCCAATCGTTACTTCGCCGCAGTTCGGCAACCGTGACCTCGTGCTCGCGATGCAGTTCGCTATGATCCGCGACCAGCTTCTTCAGCCAGGTGTCTTTCTCCGCAAGTTCGCCTTCGAGCTTCGCGATGTGGTGTTCGCGCTCGCGGAGCAGGTTGGCGCTGCGTGGAATCCAGGCAAAAACTTCGTTGGCCTCAATAGGCGCGCGGCTGCATGCGGCCAGGAAGAAGTGCGCGTGCCGAGGCTCGGGGTCCGCTTCCGCGTCGAGCGCGCCGGCGCCCGGGTGAACGGGAGAGAATACGATCGATTCCGCGTGATTTTGTGTCCACAGACGAACGTGCGGGAACACCTCGTACAAGGCCGATTCAAACTCCTCGTACTCGAACTCGTGGCAGTGAAACGGGTTCGGACCGGCCTTGGCGCGCGACTCCGCGTAGTAGCTTTTATTCGGCGTGGAAACCAAAAGAACACCATCGGTCTTCAAGACGCGAGCGGCTTCCCTCAGCAGTTCTCCCCAGCGCTCCAGATGTTCGATGACTTCAAACGCCGCCACCAGATCGAACACTCCGTCCGCGAAGGGCAGCGACTCGCAGGCTGCCTGCAGAAAACGGATTCCGGGCCGCCCGAAATTCGTCCGTGCGTGCGCGATCGCCTCGGCGGCCACATCGAACGCCGTTACGGTCCCGATTTCGGCTAGTGCCGCCGACCCATATCCTGAGCCGCATCCGGCGTCGAGCAGGGCCGATCCCTGGCGCACGAACCGGGCTGCAAAGCGATAACGCGCCAGGTGTTCGTTCAGTAGATTGACGTCCACCAGGCCTGGGATGACGCGCTCTCCGGTGAACTCACTCATGCAGCCGGGCATCCATTTCAATCCGGCACGGCCACTGCACGTAGCCGTAGACCGGTCCTTCGCCACGCGCCATCTGAACCGTGACGGCGTTGTCGACCCAGTCGCAATAATCGTCCGCTGCCGCGAGCCACGGAGTGAACGAAAACGCGCCGGGATAGAGTTCCGGAATACTCAACTGGAAATCGACGGTCAAGACCTCGTCCGGATGGAGCGCGGAAAGCCGCCGGCCTTCGCCCAACGCGCTGGTGTGCGAAAAATCCAGACCCAGATGATTGCGCATTACGAATCCCACGTCGGGCCGATCGATGGGGCAATTCGCGCGGACGCTGATCCGCACCGTGATCCGGCTCTCGGGTGTCATGAGATGCAGTGGTTCGTCGAATTCGTTCAGTATCGCAATGCCCAGAATCTCACCGTCGCCGTTCCCCTTCCGGTGGTCGATGTTCGGCAGGCAGTCGACGGGTTCGACGGTGCTCGAAGCCGCGGTCGGCCCGTTGTGCGCGGTCATCGCGGCCAGATATTGAGCGACCACAGTTTCCGTGTCTCCGAGTGCCACCGTGTGTCCGTGCTTCAGCCACAGCGCCCGTTCGCCGATCGCTTTGACATCCGTGACCGAATGGGACACAAACACAATGGTCACGCCGCGCGCCCGCAGTTCGTGCACCTTGCGCATGCAGCGATGACGGAAGTAAGTGTCGCCGACGGCCAGAGCCTCATCCACCAGCAGAATTTCCGGATCCACATTGATTGCGACCGCAAACGCCAGGCGCACCACCATCCCACTCGAGTAGGTGCGGACCGGCTGATGGATGTAATCTCCAATCTCGGCGAAGGCCTCGATATCGCTATAGCGCCGGTCCATCTCCTTCTTCGAGAGCCCAAGAATCGCGCCATTCAGATAGACATTTTCATGCCCGGTGAATTCGGGGTTGAAACCGGCGCCCAGCTCAAGCAGGGCGGAGACGCGGCCGTTCACAGTCACCACGCCCGCGGTGGGCTGGAGTATCCCGGCCATTAACTGCAGCGCGGTGCTCTTGCCCGATCCGTTCTCTCCGATGATGCAGAATACTTCTCCGCGCCGGATGGAAAAGCTCACCTCGCTCAGTGCCTGAAAATCGCGGTGAAACGACATGCGCCCGAAGGTGGCAAATTCCTTCAGCCTGTCGCCCGGGGCATTGTAGATCGAGTAGCTCTTCGAGACGCGGTCGAACTCGACGGCATTCACGTGAAGATTCAGTTTAACGCGCAGTGCGGGCGGCGAGTCTGAGCTTCGATTGTTTCGGGGCGACGGCGCATTTTTTCTCGAGGCGCTGCTGGCGTGCGGCCAGATTTTCCGAATCTTCCTGGCGCCGCGCGGCCCGCACGCATTCGAGCGCCATGGTGAAATTCCGCTCCTGGTGTTCGTAGTGTTTCGCCAGTTCCTCGTAGGCCCGCACGCGATAAGGGTTCGGCGAAATGGTGAGATCGGTGAAGGTGGCCAGTGCCGCGAACTCCTGACCCAGCTTCTTCTCGATCAGGCCGGCTTCGAACAGCGCGCGAAACAAATGCTGGTCCGGAAGGCCCAGATCGACGGCCCGGCGCATCATGCGGTGCGCTTCTTCAAGCCGCCCCGCCACCTGCAGCCAGCGCGCCATTCCGAGCAGGTCTGTACCGTGGTGCGCGCGCATGTTCTCCGGATCGCGAAACGATTCCGGAATCAGCCCGGTAAGACAGGCGAGCGAAACGATATCGAGCACGTTGTGCTTGAAGACCGAGGCGAGCCGTGTCGCCCGCTTTGTCCGCAGGTATTCGAAGTAGCAATAAGGGATCATCTCGCCCGGGATGTCGCCCTGCCGTTCCACACCCAGGATCTGGTTCTCGAGATTCACCAGACGGCAGTTTTCAAGGCGCAGCTTGAAGAGACGCCGCGAGCCGTAGAGAAGGTCCAGGTGTTCCATCTTCGCGAACGGATGCCGCGCGCGGCACATGGTGTAACGCGTTTCGAGCAGCGGCTGATCGTAGGTGCGCCCGTTGTAAGTAATCAGGACCTCGAACTGCGCCAGATACGCCGCGAGTGACGCCAGCACCGAGGGCTCTTCGTCATAATCGCGCATGAAGAACTGACGAACGCGAAAGCCTTCGGCATCGATGCTGCCCACGCCGATCAAAAACGCGTAGGTGCCCGAGCCGCCCGCCAGACCAGTGGTTTCGGTATCGAGAAACGCCCAGCGGGTGGGATGAGAGTTTGGAATCACGCCGTCGGAGAGCGCATCGAGCAGGTCCGCCCGCAGATCGATCAGTTCGGAGATGCCGTAACTGCCGTGCCGCTGGTGGTTGCCATAGAGCGTCTCGGTTTCGAAGTGCTTCCCGAGGGATGTCTCGACGACCTGGCCGGTCAGGAGTTCTTCGAGGAAACCCGCGGGCTCGCGCCGCACAGGCGCGGGCGCCGTGTATTTAGCGTCAATACCGGCGACGGTCCGGCGAAGATAATCGAGCTGCTCAAGAATATCCATAGTCTGTGCGTGTTCGCCGTATTTTCGCCTGCCGCTCTGTCCAATATACTAGGGATTCTGCGCCGGATCCTATTCTTCTGCGGGCTGTTTGCGGTATTGCTGATTGCGCACCTCTGTCACTCCGGCGTGCTTTGGGAAGGCGAGTACCTTCCGCTGGCCGTAGCGCTGCAGATGAAGCGAGGCGCGGCCATCTACCGCGATGTCTGGTTCGATAAGCCGCCGCTCGTCCCTCTTGTATATCTGCTCTGGGGAGCGGCGTCGGGGCCGGTGCTGCGAATTGCAGGCGCGACCTATTCATTGATCGCCTGCATCCTCGCTTATGCGATCGCGAATCGTATCTGGTCCCGGCGCGAAGGCGTGCTCGCGGCGGGTTTCCTTGCGTTCTTTCTCACCTTCGATACCCACTCCGCCGTATTGCCCATCGGCGCCGACCTGCTGCTGCTGGTTCCTCATCTGGCGGCCGTGTTATTTGCCTTTCGGAAGCAGCCCTTCTGGGCCGGCTTTGCCGCTGGTGTGGGTTTTCTCTGTAACGCCAAAGCGGTGTTCGTTCTCGCGGCCTGCGCCCTCTTTGCATGGCCCGCTGTAGTGCCCCTGATCGCGGGTTTCACAATCCCGTGCGTGGTCGCCGCAGTCTGGCTCGCAGGTATCGGAGCGCTCACGCCCTTCCTCGATCAGGTCTGGCGCTGGCCCGCTCAATACGCGAGCAGTCCCGTGGTCGCGGACCCGGTGTGGAACGGCGTGGTCCGGACGCTGAACTGGATGGGCTTCCACGTTGTGCTGGTCATCGGCGCAGTCCTCTGCTGGTGGCGCGAACGGCGCTGGCAGTGGATTGCCTGGGCCATCCTTTGTTATGGCGGTGTGGTTCTCGGCTGGCGCTTTTTCCCGCGCTATTTCTTTCTTCTGCTTCCCTGCCTGGCGATTCCCGCGGCCCGGGGCTTTGCCCAGCTGAAATCGCGCCGGTTCCTCCTGGTTGCGTTCGCCGCGATGGCACTACCGGCAGTGCGGTTTGGCCCGCGCTATTTCCAGCTGAAGAACTGGGACGATCTGGCCATGGACCGCGACAGCCGTGACGCTGCGAAAGTGGCGCTGTCCCTGGCCGGCCCGCAGGCATCTCTCTACGTCTGGGGGTATCGCCCGGAGATCTTCATCTACACCGGTATGCGCCCCGCCACACGGTATCTGGATTCGCAGGCCATGACCGGGGTTCCCGCCGACCGGCACCTCACCCAATCCACGGTCGTACTGACGAAGGGCGCGCATGAGGCGCGGGAAGAACTGGCGCGGTCCAAACCCGATATCCTGATCGATGGTCTGAGCCTCTTCAATCCGGCGCTCGCGATGGCGCGTTACGAAGAGCTCAAGCCGTGGCTCGCCCACTATCGCGAGGCTGCCCGCACGCGCGAAACCATTCTTTATCTGCGGATTCGGTAGTGTTTAGTGCGGGATCGGCTCATCGCGCTCGATCTTGCCGTCGCGAATCGAGATCACACGATGAGCGTGGAGCGCAATATCGTGCTCGTGTGTGACCAGAATAATGGTGTTCCCGTCGTTATGCAGCCGCTGGAACAATGCCATGATTTCGTTGCCCGTAGCTGTATCGAGGTTCCCGGTCGGCTCGTCCGCCAGGATGATCGAAGGGCTGTTGACCAGCGCCCGCGCCACCGCGACTCGCTGACGCTGCCCGCCAGAAAGCTCGCTGGGCTTATGGTTCATGCGCTGCTCGAGGTCGACCTGTTTCAACGCCGCCTTCGCCTTCAAAATGCGCGCTGCCGGAGGCGTTCCGTTATAAATCAATGGCAGCTCCACATTATGCAGCGCCGTCGCCCGTGGCAGCAGATTGAAGGTCTGGAAAACGAAGCCGATCTCTTTATTACGAATCTGGGCCAGTTCATCGTCGTCCATCTCGCTGACCAGCCGTCCGTTGATGTAATATTCGCCCTTCGACGGCGTATCGAGACATCCAATGAGATTCATCAGGGTCGATTTGCCCGAGCCCGAAGGTCCCATGATCGCGACATATTCACCGCGCTTAATTTCGATATCCACACCGGAAACCGCGTTGATGGTCTGATCGCCCATCACGTAGGTTTTCCAGATATCGAAGGTGCGGATTACGATGCCTTCGCGCTTGAGCCGCTCGCCTCTCTCAACCGCTTCGTCAGCCATTGCCTGTGCCATGCGGATCCCCGGACTACGTCGTCGGCTTGGGCGGTGCTGGAGGTGTATTGTCCACCTTCACCGTCGCCCCGTTTTTGATCGTCCGAATCACTTGATAACTCCCCGTCACAATCTGGTCTCCCGGATTCACACCGCTGATAATTTCTATGTCCGTGGCGCCGGTGATGCCTGTTGTGACCGGACGAAACTGGCCCTTGTTATCGCTCCCGACGACGAAAACGCCTGCCAGCTCTTCCTTGTTGGCCTTAACCACTGCGGGAGGAGCATTGACTTGCTTATCGTTATCCGGCAGCAGATCGCCCTTCGTTCGAGTAGTCAGAGCCTGAATCGGGATTGCCACCGCGTTCTTGCGCGTTGCCGTCGTGATCTTTGCAGTGCACGACAAGCCGGGCCGGATTTCATCGGGCGGATTATCCATCGCCACCACGACCTTGAAATCTTTGGCTTCCTGACTCGAAGTGGTGCTGGTAGAAGCCGCCAGACCTGTCGAACGCAGAATAGCGGTGTTGCCGATCTCGATCACGTGGCCAGAGAACGTGCGGTTGGGAATCGCATCCACAGTGATCTCCGCGGGCTGATCGAGTTTGACGTTCACGATATCCGTTTCATCCACTTTCACTTCGGCGGTCACGATCGACATATCGGCGATGGTCATGATGGTGCTGGCCGCCGAATTCTGCACACCAGGCACCACAGTCTCGCCAACCCTTACGGGTAAATACGTCACGAGCCCGTCAATCGGTGCAACGGCGTTGTGTTTGCGCAGAATGTCGTCGACGCGGGTCAGTGCCGCCTGGCTTTGTGCGATCTTCTTCTGGGTTCCGGCAAGCTGAGCGCGCAACTGCGCCAGTTGGGCGCGGGCTTGTATAACCCGCGATTCCGCTTCGGTAACCTGAGCCTTCTGGCCTTCGAAAGCCGCGGTCCTCTGCTCGAAATCCGACTTCGGAATCAGCCCGTCTTTGAATAATTGCTGGCCGCGCTGATAATCCAGGTTGTACCGCTCCAGATCCGATTTGGTCCTGTTCACGGTCGCCTCAAGAGCAGATACGTTGTCTTGTCCGGCCTTTAACCCGGCCTCGCTCGCGGCGGAATCCGCCTCGGCGGCACTCAGGGCCGCCTGCTGTGCCGTCACGTCTGCCCGCGACTGAGCCTCGTCGATGCGCGCGAGCAACTGACCCTTGCGGACGTGAGCGCCTTCCTTCACCAGAATGTCCGTGATCTGGCCGGAGTATTCCGCGCCAATACTGATGTAATTACGGGGTTTGATCTCGCCCGAAGCCGTTACTACGCTCGCCAGATCTTCCCGCAGGACCTGGCCGGTCTGCACCGTCACAATGTTGCGCTGACTGTACTTGTTGCTCGCGAAGACACCCGCCGCGATCAGCAGCACGACAACAACGCCTATAACTATCTTCCATTTCGTCTTCACGATTACATTGCTCCGGTCCGGTTGTTGAAAGCCTACATTGTGACTAAACGCAGATTTAGCGCGGTTTGTTCACAGGATTATCCATTCAGGGGATTATCCAAAGGATACCAAAATTTGAAAAAGAGCCACTTAGCGGCTTACTGGGCTTTCCAGGTGACTTTTCGCAGGGCGCTCGACTGGCATTGCATGAGGCTCGTCATGCCACTCGAAAGATCTGTGCAGGCGGTGTCGCTGACAATGCGCTCGGCCTCTTCCCGGGTGGGAGCGGCGCCGTTCCGGCAGACCGTGCGGCCGTCAAAAGTGACACAAACCTCGCATCGGAATTTGGCATTTCCCCGGGTAGTCATCAACATGATCCCGATAAATCCGAGAATGAAAAGCAGACCCGCAATCACTGGCCACTTCTTTTTTTTGCCCTTAACCATTCAGAAAGGAATTCCCCATTTTGCGGAACTTCTCGTACCTCTTCTGGATCACTTCGTTTGACGACAACACCGAGAGCTCGGCCACCGAACGCACCAGTTGTTCCTTCAGAAAGCGGGCCGCTTCGTCGGGATTTTCGTGAGCGCCGCCAGGCGGTTCCGGGATTATCCCGTCGATGAGCCCCAGGCTCAAAAGATCCTCGGCCGTGAGCCGGAGTGCCGCAGCCGCTTGTTCCGCCTTAGATGAATCGCGATAAATGATGGCCGCGCAGCTTTCGGGCGAAATGACACTGTACACCGCATTCTCGAGCATCATCACCTGGTTGCCGACGCCCAGAGCGAGCGCACCGCCGCTGCCGCCTTCCCCGATGCAAACCGAGATCACCGGAACCGGCAGCCGCGCCATTTCACGAAGGTTGCGCGCGATCGCTTCCGCCTGCCCTCTTTCTTCCGCGTCGATGCCGGGATAAGCTCCCGGAGTGTCCAGGAAGGCAATGATCGGACGCCCAAACTTGCCCGCCAGCTGCATCGCCCGTAACGCCTTCCGATATCCCTCGGGCTTCGGCATACCAAAATTGCGAAGCAGCTTTTGTTTTGTGTCCCGGCCCTTTTGTTCGCCTATCAGCAGAACAGGCGTTCCTTCCAGCCGCGCCAGGCCGCAAACAATCGCGGGATCGTCCCCGAAAAGCCGGTCCCCCCGGATCTCCTGAAAATCCGTCAGGATACGCTCGACATAATCGAGCGTATGGGGCCGCTTGGGGTGGCGCGCGTTCTGAACCCGCTGCCAGGGGGTCTTCTCGACGACTGGCTGCGCGGCTTCCGCCTCTTCTGGCATCCTCTCAAGGATACTTTAAGCGGTATTCACGACGGAAATGCTCCCGAGCCGGCGTTCCGGCACGTCCAGATTGAACAGGCAGATATGGTCGAAGGCCCACAGGTTGACGCTGGGAATACCGGCCTGGTGGGTCATATCCAGCTCCCGGTTCCAGGGAGTCGCCGAGCCAAACACAGGTACCAGGTAACGGAGCGAATCGAGCGGCCAGCCCACGTCGGGAAACAGTTCGATCGCTTGCTGGGCGAGATCGAGGTCCCTCATGGAAGTCCCGAATGCCAGCGCTTCGACCTTTGTTCGATCGAATCCGCTCGTGGCTTTCTGCAGCCATTCGGTGGGCAGGTTGATGAACCGGTTGAGTCGGCCTCCCAGATTTGGATTTTGCAGGGGCACGGGAACGGGATAGTTCACGTCGTAAGGCCATAACAGTTCACACTTGACAGACGGGAAAGCGGCGCGGATATCGGCAACCAGTGCAGCGAGGTAATCTCGCAGGCGATTGCGCAGAAAAACTGCGTCGGCGCCGCCGTTCACGTTTGGATCGTCGTCCGGCCCGGAGAAGACATGCAATGTTCGTCCCAGACTGATCTGGGCTGCGGCCAGAGTTTCGTCGTCGTAATACGCCATCCCCCCAGGTCCTGCGAAATACCACCACAGGAATTCCCCGTATTGGACGCAGGGCGCCAGACCGGCCGCCGATTGCATTCCGGCAATGTTTCGGTAGACGGCCTTTTGATAGGCGAGCAACCTCGATGCGCCCGCCGCGCAATGGTTGGAAACGAGTGAGCCGAACCCGGTGGCCGTCGACACAGGCGTCCGCGCCGGGTCGGAATAGCGCGCCGTGAAGCCGTCGGGTGGATTGACAAGCTCCATGGAACAGGCCGTTACCACCTCGCGGGACCGCGCCGCGCAGAGCGAATAAAAATCGGCATGCCACTCGCGTGTGCCGCGGTTGATGGGTGGATTCGCCGTGTCATCAATGAGCCAGGTGCCGATAACCCCGGCCTGAGGCACACCGGTAATGATTGCAACCCCGGCTGCGGAATTTTTGGTAACCGAGACGGTCAGGTTGTAGGCCGGGGCGGGCGACCGGCCCGTTATCGTGAGCGTTGCATCCGCGGCGGAAGCCCAGGCCGCCACAAATGTGCCATTGATGTAAGCGGCGAAATGATTCGCGATGGTCGCCAAAGTATCCCCGGCAAAAACGGTCTTGCCCAGCACGGCGCCATTCAGGTTAAGAAAAATGGTGTCGCCGTCCACGAAGCTTCCACTGAAAGTGATCTGCGCGGTAGAAACCGACCCGCCCTGCAGCACTCGTTCATTCCACCAGAAGACGCCGAGGTATTCGTTCAGAGATCCGGCATAGCCGAGCTGGTCCAGAATCCACATCAGACGCCCGGGAGGGAGTTTGTAGGTGTGGTCGGTATCGTAGTCGAGGGCGGGAGAAATATTCGTGCGCGCTTCCAGTGGGGCCGGCACATCCGAAAGCACTGCCGCCTCGAGAAAATCGAAATAGAACGCGCCTGGCTGCCGCATTCGGAAAGTCACAGTGTGCCGGCCGGCGGGCACTCCTGTTCGCACGCGTCGCCGGGCCACGATGGCCGAAGTCGTATCGACCTTGCAATTCAGCAGAGTCTCCGCATCCTGATCGAGCTGGACGCCGACGGTGGCGCGGTCGGAATAGACAGAGGTCCCGAGATAGAGATCGTGCGTGAACTGGCAGTTGTAGACAACCGTGGCCGACGCGCCGGGGTCGCTGGTGGCTTTCGCAAAGTAGTTCGAAAAGAAGCCGGATTCCTGAGACCACGCGCCCGTGAAGGCGCAGGCCGAGTCATTCTCTTCGATGCGCACCGTACCCGGACCCGCGACCGACAGCGCCTTCCTGTTCGGATCCCCCTGCAACTGCCAGCTGGAAAAGACAGCTTGCCATTCGCTGCCCGTGTAGACCCCGGTCACCAGAGACGGAGCAAACGTCAACCAGCATTGCCGCAACTGATCGATTCCGCGTGCCGAAAAATCTACGCTGCAATTCCATGCCGCGTCCGAACTTCCGCCGGCGAGTTGAATCTGGCTGTTGTCGATGGTCAGGGATGGGCCCCGGGACGTCGTATAAAGCTGTATCAGGTTCCCGTCCCGGCCGCCGCGCGGCGCCACATAAGCGGCACTCCCCGCATCGGGCGCAGGGGAAGTCAGGGTCAGCTGCGTGGGCGACTCGACGCTGGCTACCGTGTAGAGCGCGCCTCCGATGGCGATGGGAAGCCCGGCGGTCAGCCCCGCAAAAGCCATCCCCGAAAGCAGCGTTATAGCGGTACCGTTCACGCCGACCGACCCATACCCAGCCGCCGTGATTTGAATTGCCGTGCCGGACTGTCTGGCCATCAGGGCATGAGTGGAGTTCGCGAGCGGCCAGTTTGCGGCGTTGATTTCACTTGCAAGGGCCGCCGCGGCCATGTCAGGCGTTGTAAGGCGCATGGTGATGGCTCCATTCCCATCGGAAGCCGAGACCGGAATTGCTATGCCCGCGCTTTCCGGTCTCACCGTCAGCAGAACCGAATTCGAAGTACCTCCGCCCCCGGCGGTGACATAGGGATCATTACCGCCTATAGCGGCGATAAGCGCACCTGCCTGCTGGGCGCTGCTTTCGCCGGTGAAACTGTTTTCCGTATG
>JBDUBZ010000306.1:0-5087 GCA_040003745.1 Terriglobia bacterium | reverse complement strand
GAAAAACCCACCGCCCCCATGGCCGCCAAAAATGGACGAAAGTGCGGAAAACGCGACCTCACCAGCCACAATCCCCGCGGCCGTCTGGGCGGCGTTGTGAAGAAATCCTGAAAACCTGCCGCCGCTCGGTGGAGGCGGTTCGTACTGAGGGGGGTATTGCGGGGCATACTGCGTGTTTTGAACGGGAGGTGGGGGACCCGGATCCCGTTGATAAGCATCGCGCTGATAGCTGCTGCCCTGATAACCCGAAGGCTGCGGAGTCTGGCCGAGGAAGCTGGTGTTCGACGGGGGCGCATTCTGTTGCAATTCCTCGATCTGCGCCTTCGCCCGATTCAGCGCCATTTCCTGTATCAGGGCAGTTTGCACAAGAATGTAAAGCGCGTCGGGACGCGACCCGATGGTCCGGCGAATCAAATCGTCCGCTTCTCGATCAATCTGGGGCGGGGGCGCGCTCTGAAGCCGGCTGGCCAGTCCTTCGATAAGTTGCCTTTCCTGATCTGTCATGGCTGTTCTCCCTCGCTTTAAGATACGAAATTCCGGTCCCCGCCGTTCCGGATGGTACGTCCGCGCTGGTTCCGTTTATACACGGGGACTGAATGTCCATTAAACTGGTAATGCATGCGCAGCACCTTCGGGGCAGTCGCGATCCTTAGTTTTCTTGGCTTCGGCGCCGACAACATCAACTTCGATTCCACAAAGCCCGGGACAACTCCGCGAGGCTGGTCGTTCGCCGAGACCCACTCCGGCAGCCGGGCGAAGTGGGAGGTGCGAAACGACCCCAGCGCCCCCAGCCGTGGCAACGTTCTGGATCAGAAATCCGGCAGTCCAGGCCCATACGATTTTCCATTGGCGATATTCGACGGCACTACCTGCGTGGATGGCGATCTCAGCGTAAAACTCAAAATCGACGCGAACCGCTCCTCGAGAACTGCCGGCCTGATTTGGCGCTATCAGGATCCCGGCAACTATTACCTGCTGCACTTCAGCGCGGAGGAGAAAAACGTCGCGATCTTTCGCATGGTGAACGGCAAGGCGCAGCCGGTACAGGTTGCTGGCGCGAAGCCCGGCGTGTCTGTGCCTCATGACGTTCATCCAGCCCAGTGGTATGTCGTCAAGGTCATTTTCCGGGGTCCGATGTTCCGGGTATTTGTAGGGAACCGCAAGCTGTTTGAAGCCCGGGATGAGGGGCTAACCCTGCCCGGGAAAACGGGTGTCTGGACCAAAGGGCGCACCACGGCTTCCTTCGACGATTTTCGAATCGACAAAAAAAACTAGCCTCTCCTGTTAATGCGCGGGCCCGTGGGCCGTCATTCTTTGCGTTAGGATAAAAGGAGACTTTATGCGGCAAATCGCCATTTTCGCGGGCGTTTTTCTTTTTGGGACCGGCGCCTTCGCGGCCGATTCGCAGTTGATGAACCTCGTGATGCCCGACGCTAAAATCCTCGCGGGCGTCAACGTTGTGACTGCTCAGATCAGCCATTTCGGCCAGTACGTGCTGACGCATGTGGCGAATAGCGATAAGGACCTGCAGGCCTTGATTGCTCTGACGGGTTTCGACCCCCGCAGGGACGTGACCGAGATTCTAGTGGCCTCGAACGGCAGCCTGACCGGCCAAAATGCCCTGGTTCTGGCGAAGGGATCGTTCGACGTGAGTCAACTGGCAGACCTCATGTCGCGCGACAAGAAGGGGCTGGTAACTCAATACAACGGCGCGACTTTGATCTCAGGCGCGGATCCGAAAAATAAGGCTGTTTTCGCTTTCATCGGAAATTCCGTGGCTCTGGCGGGCGATCTGGCGTCGGTGAAGGCGGCCATCGACCGCTCGAGCGGCGCCAATTCTGTCAGCCCCGAACTTGCGACTCGCGTTCAGACGCTGAGCACAACGGAAGATGCCTGGTCCGTGAGTCTGGCGTCCATCGGTTCGCTGATTCCGAATGTCGGGGATGGCCAGGCGAAGACGCCGGGCGCGGAAACTTTTCAGCTTGTGAAGAACATCCAGTCCTCAAGCGGCGGCGTTAAATTTGGCAGCACGGTGGATATTGTTGGTCAGGCTGTCTCCGATACTCCCCAGAATGCGACGGCGCTCGCCGACATTATTCGCATGGTGAGCAGCCTTGTCGCCATGGGCGCCTCTCAGAATCCCGCCGCCGGCGCCGCCGGGCAAATGCTTCAAAACCTTAAGATTGCGACCAACGGGCCGACTGTGGATATTAGCCTCAGCATCCCGGAAGCCGATCTTGAGGCGCTTCTCAAATCGGTCTCCGCGAACGGCCCCGCTGGGGCCAGCGAAGGCAAATTGAAAGCCAGAAGGCTCTGATTCTTCCTGTCAGATCAGTGTAAATAATCCGGACGGAGCCTTCGAAGGAAGGCCGTCCGGTTTTTTTATGTCTTTTCACTGGAGCCGGCGGCTCGAAATGCCGATAAACCTTGGAGAGATGTTTGCAATCCTTGGCA
This sequence comes from Terriglobia bacterium, assembly GCA_040003745.1. Classification (GTDB taxonomy): domain Bacteria; phylum Acidobacteriota; class Terriglobia; order Bryobacterales; family Bryobacteraceae; genus BOG-234. Next base: position 2,633 of record JBDUBZ010000306.1, on the reverse strand, counting down.
TCGTAATCGTCTTTGGCGCGATTGTCGGCGGTTTCCTGATGGAACACGGCGCGCTGATGGTGTTGATGCAGCCGGCCGAACTCGTCATCATTGGGGGAGCGGCGGTGGGAACCATCCTCGCCGCGAACCCTCTGCCGCTGGCCATCAGGATTTTTACGAGCGTGCTCGGGATCATGAGCGGCAGCAAATACACCAAGGCTTTTTACCTGGACAGCCTGAAAATGCTCAGTGACATCTTCACCTTCGCGCGCAAGAGCGGCATGGCGAAGCTGGAAGAGGATGTTGAGAACCCGGAAAAGAGCGCCGTTTTCGCGAAGTACCCCAAAATCGTCAAAGACCACCACATGCTGCATTTCCTTTGCGATACGCTGCGAACGGCGGTATCCGGAGTCGTACCTCCGCATGATCTCGATGCCATGATCGAGAACGATATCGACATCCATCACCATGAAGCCCTTGCCCCGGCCAAAGCGCTGTCCGTAGTGTCGGATGCGCTTCCCGGGCTGGGCATCGTGGCGGCGGTGCTTGGGGTGGTAAATACCATGGGCGCGCTCGGCGGGCCTCCCGAAGAGATCGGTAAGAAGGTCGCGGCGGCTCTGGTCGGCACCTTCCTCGGCATTCTGCTCAGTTACGGCGTGGTGTCGCCTATTGCTGCCAACCTCGAAAAGACGGTCGACGCCGAGGGTCAGTTCTACCAGATGTTGCGCGCAGGCGTGATGGCCTTCGCCAGAGGTATGGCGCCCATGATCGCCGTCGAATTTGCGCGACGCGCCATTCCGCACGAGCTCCGGCCTTCGTTCAAGAATATGGAAATCGCCTGTAAGGGCGGCGGTCCGGCCGTTGTTCCGGCCGCGAAGGCGGCGTAGTCAAATGCCTGCTCCCGTGCAACCCATCATAATCATCCGCCGAAAGAAAGGCGGACACGCAGTTCACCATGGCGGAGCCTGGAAAGTCGCCTATGCGGATTTCGTGACCGCGATGATGGCGTTGTTCATGGTTCTCTGGCTGCTCAGCAGCAGCGAACAGGTCAAGAAGGCTGTAGGGGGATACTTTGCCGATCCGAAGGGCGTGGGCAAAGACGTGGGAAATGGATTGCGGGGTTTCGGGACCGAGCATCTTTCCATCAGGAAAGACGACATGAACAAGCTCAAGGAAAAGCTGGACCAGGCAATCAAGACCAGTGGGTTGCTCTCCCAGATCAAAGAGCACGTGATCATGACGGTAACCACCGAGGGCCTGCGTGTGGAACTGATCGAAGACGAGAAAGGGATGTTTTTCGCGTCGGGCAGTCCCGCGCCGACGCCTTACGGTAAAGACCTGCTCGGAACGCTGGCCGCGGAAATTGGAAAACTGCCCAATAAGGTGACTTTGGAAGGGCACACGGATTCAAAACCGTTTAACGGCCAGGCGGATTATACGAACTGGGAACTCTCCGCGGACAGAGCGAACGCGGCACGGCGCTGGATGCAATCGCATGGAATGGGGAGCGATCAAGTCACCCAGATCCGGGGTTTTGCCGACCAAAGCCTGCGGGTGCCGGAGCATCCCGACGACCCCTCGAATCGCCGTGTCAGCCTGATCATTCAGTATCAAAAAGCCGATCCCGAGCCAGTGGTTAAACTGCCCGGGGCCGAAAAGAAACCGGCTGCGGCGGGTGAGGTAAAGCCCCAGCCACCGCCCGCGAAAAAATAGGGCGCCGTTCAGGAGATCCCGAACCAGCGCCCCGCGGTTTTCAATAACGGTAGTGATCGGGCTTGTAGGGGCCCTCAACCGGAACACCAATATATTCAGCCTGCTCCGTGGTCAGTGTGGTCAGTTTCACACCGATTTTTTCGAGGTGCAGCCGCGCCACCTCCTCATCCAGCTTTTTCGGCAGAACATAAACGCCGGGCTTATAGGAATCTTTCTTCTCCCACAGATCGAGCTGTGCGAGAGTCTGATTCGAGAAGCTGTTCGACATGACAAAGCTCGGGTGGCCCGTGGCGCAGCCAAGATTCACCAGCCGCCCTTCGGCAAGCACGAAGATACTGCCGCCGGACGGGAACGTGTACATATCGACCTGCGGTTTGATTTCGATCTTCTTCGCGTCGGATTCGTTGAGCCGGTCCACCTGGATTTCGCTGTCGAAGTGGCCGATGTTGCAGACAATCGCCTGATCCTTCATCCGGCGCATGTGCTCGAGCGTCAGCACACCCACGTTACCGGTGGTCGTGACGTAGATATCGCCGCGGCCCAGAGTATCTTCCACCGTGGTAACTTCGTAGCCTTCCATGGCAGCCTGCAGGGCGTTGATGGGATCGATTTCCGTCACGATGACGCGTGCGCCCAGACCGCGCAGTGAGTGCGCCGAGCCCTTGCCGACATCGCCATAACCGCAAACCACGCAAACCTTGCCAGCCACCATCACGTCGGTGGCACGCTTGATACCGTCCGCCAGAGATTCGCGGCAGCCATAAAGGTTGTCGAATTTCGACTTGGTCACCGAGTCGTTCACATTAATGGCGGGCACCAGCAGGCTGAAGGCTTCGTGCATCTTATAAAGGCGGTGCACACCGGTCGTGGTCTCTTCGGAAACTCCGCGCCAGTCTTTCACAACGCCATGCCAGCGGTTCGGAGTCGCGGCATGAACCTTT
>JBDUBZ010000305.1:0-5095 GCA_040003745.1 Terriglobia bacterium | reverse complement strand
GTCCTGCGCCTTGCCATCGCCTTTGGCCCCGAAAGCTTTAACGTCAAAGACGGCGGCGGGGGCCGTCACTGACAAACCGGTGAGCAGCAGAACAGGCATGAGGATTGTCACAGGCCAAATGCTATCGCGTATGAGTGGTGTCGCCACCACTGATGTGTCGATTCCGCCCGGTCGCGGAACTAGTAGCGGGGCACAGACGGGTCAACGATGGCACTCCAGAGGTCGATTCCTCCGGCCATACTCTGGCAGTTTTCGACGCCCTGGCGGCGCAGCCAGTCGACGACGGAGAGGCTGCGTACGCCATGGTGGCAGAAAACGACCAGCGTAGGCCCATCGTCATCCAACTCCTGTAAATACTGGGGGATGGAGTTCATGGGGATCAGCCGCGCGGAATCGATCTTACAAATGCCGTGTTCCCCCGGCTCGCGAACATCGATCAGACGCAGGGCTGTTCCGGCGTCGAGTTTGGCTTTCACATCGGCTGGACTGATTTCGAGAGGGAGCGTAGTCATGGGGGCTTTCTCCCCAGTATCGGACAGCGGCATGCGACCTGCTATAACCCCTGCTTGATATACTGTGGTTTCTCTCATATAAGATGACGTCGTATTTCCGCGCCCTTACACTGCTGGCCGGGGTAGCCGTAGTGTGCGCTTCCGGGCAAACTCCAGATTTCAATACAGGTCAGGCCGCCCGGCTGGTGATTGGCCAGAAGAATTTCACTCTGGCCGATTTTGGCGCGACCAACCAGCTTATTGGTTCGCCTTCGGGCCTCGCTGTGGCGAACGGTATTCTGTGGGTTGTGGACGCCAATCGCCTTGGCTCGACACCCAATAACAACCGGGTTCTGCGCTTCAGCGATATCAATTCCTATCCCTCGCCCACAGACCGGCCCGACGTTTCGGGCAGTACTTGCGGGGCATGCCGCGGCGTTGCCAGTCTGGTTTTGGGCCAGCCCGATTTCATCAGCACGAACCGAAACCTGAGCGCGACCGGCTTGCGCAGCCCGACCGGGGTTGCCACGGATGGCACTGTGCTCGCGGTATCCGATACCGATAACAACCGTATCCTGATCTGGCTCACGCTGCCGCGAACCAACGGTCAGCCGGCGGACGTTGTCATCGGCCAGCCGGATTTCACGCATAACGGAACCTCCGTTCCGCCGACGCAAACATCCCTGCGCGGTCCCGAGGGGATATGGATACAGAACGGAAAACTGTTCGTCGCCGACACACAGGACAACCGTATTCTCATCTACAACAAGATTCCGACATCTAACAATGCTCCTGCGGATGTGGTCGTGGGGCAACCCTCGTTCACCTCGTTAGTGCAGCCGGATCTCACGGCCACGCAACCCACCACCGCGGCGGACAATATGCAGTCGCCGGTTGCGGTTTCGAGCGATGGAACCCGGCTTTTTGTGGCCGACCTGGGCCAGAATCGCGTACTGGTCTGGAATTCTATTCCCACCTCGAACGGGGCTGCCGCCAACGTGGCAATCGGGCAGCCGAGCCTTACGACCGCAGTGGATAACAACAGCTTCGACCCTACGGGCGTCACGCTCGACGCAGACAACAATCCCATAAATCCAAAGCCGGTCTTGTGTCAGTCGAACAACACCGATACTACGACGGGCACGGCGCTTTTCCCTGGGCGGTGCGCGGCGACCATGTCATTTCCCCGCTTCGTCCTCTACGCCGGTGGCCGCTTGTTCGTTGCGGATGGCGGAAACGACCGGGTTCTCGTCTATAACTCGATCCCCACCTCGAGTGGAGCGCGGGCCGACATTGTTCTCGGGCAACCGGATGAATTCAGCGACAATACCGGCCTCAATCCGGACGGCACCGACGCTTTTCAGACACCCACATCGCTCGCCTGGGATGGTGTTTCAAACCTGTACGTGAGCGACGGATACAACCGTCGCGTGCTGGTGTTTTCGCCAGGCATTCAGAACGTGCCGCTCGATGGGATCCGCAATGCGGCGAGCCAGCAGATTTACGCCATCGGCTCGATTACCATCGGGGGTACGATTCAGGCGAAAGATGCCATTACGGTTATTATCGGCGGTACGCCTTACACGTACACGGTGGTCGCGAAGGACACGCTTGAAACCGTGGTGCAGAATCTGGTCAACCTCATCAATAAGGGGGTGGACGGTAAGTCGCCGGATAAAAATGTAATCTCAACTGCTAACCTCTCAGCTCTTGATGTGGTGGTCACTGCGCGCACTCCGGGTGCGCCGGGAGGCGCAATCACGCTTACGGTGACGACTTCGGCCTCAGCCCTCATCACGGTCACGTCGAGTGGGACGAGGCTCAATATTTATTTGCAAAACCCCTCCCAAATCGCGCCGGCGACCATTATTCAGGTGAATGGCAAAAACCTGTGCGACAGCACTGCCACGACCGATTTCACGCAGCCTTATATCTCATTCGGATTGAATGGCTGCTCGGTTTACGTGGATGGTGTGGCCGCGCCTACGCTCTTCGTTTCCCCCACTCAGATCAACGCGCAGATCGCCAACGAAGCCGCCGACAGATCCAGCGTGAGCGTCTACGTGCGCAATCAGCATGCCGACGGCAGTGTAACGGCGACGACTCCGGTAGCCGTGACCATCGTGCCGCAGAATCCCGGTATTTTTGCCCTGCCCGGGACCGATCCGCGGGTCGGCATCGTATATCACGGCAGCAGCAGCGCCTTCGATCTGATTGGCGTCGATGGCTCTATTCAGGCTGGCGACGTGGCGACGATCACCATCGCATCGAAGACCTACACCTACACGGTTCTCAGTACCGACACTCTGGCTACAGTGCGCGACGCGCTGATCGGCCGCATCAATTCGGCGCCGGATCCGAATGTCTACGCCACTGTCGCCAATGAATACACGCGCATTGCTCTGACCGCTATTTTGCCAGGGCCGCAGGGCGAGGGAACAACGGTGACCGTCACTATCTCGACGGCTGCGGCGAATCCCAGCGGGGCGCTGTTGCTGCTGACAGTTTATAACCCGACGCTTTGCTGCTCGAACGTTCAAGGCGCACTGGTGACCGAGAGCAATCCCGCGGTGCCGGGCGAGATGCTCTATGTTCTCGCGACCGGACTGGGAGTGACGAACCCGCAGACGGTGGACACAGGCCAGGTGTTTCCCGGCGGCAGCATGAATCCGCTGGCGACCCCCGTCGATTCGATCCTTACAGGCGGGACGACGGCAAATCCAGTGAGTGTCGGCCTCGTGCCCGGCACTGTCGGTGTCTACTACGTTCAGTTTCTGTTGAATTCCGGTCTGAGCTCAAATAAGGCAACGCAGCTGACCATCGCGCAGCAGGCGTTTGTCAGCAACGTTGTTACGTTTCCAGTGGCGGTTCCGGGCCTTGCAACTACATTGGTGGTGACGCCGAGCGCGAATACCGTGCCGGTGGGCACGCCGATGACGTTCAGGGTCACCGCGCTTGATTTTACGGGCGCGCCCGCGACCACTTACACGGATACCATCCATCTGACCAGCAGCGATCCGAATGCAACGATAGACGCGGACATGGCTTTAAGCGTAGGTGTGGGGACCTTTAAAGTGACATTTGCAAGTCCGGGATTGCAAACCATCACCGCAACAGACACGCTGGCCTCCGCCATTAGCGGCATGTCGCCGGGGGTGACTGTCACGGGTACGGGCGGCACAGTGCGGAGCACACCGCAGCGTCGGGTGCGGCCGGGTGTTGTTGTGCCCAAAAACCTGCGCCGATAACAGCAGGCCAGCGAGACTTACTTCCGCGAAGGATCCATCACTGGTGCGCCCAGCCTTCGTCCAGGCAAGGCGCTGGTGGTTCCAGGGATTCTCGTTGAGGAACCTTCGGTCTACTATTCGTAGCCGTATTGCGCCAGAATTCCGCGGCCTCTGGGGCTCAGCAGAAAGGCCCTGAACGCGCGTGCCGCTTCGAGGTTTCCGGAAGCTTTTACGATGGCTAGCGCCTGGGTCAACGGATGATGCAGTTTGTCATCGACGCGAATCAGGCGGCCCTTTTCCCTGAACACCAGCGGCCAGGCGGAGAAGACGGCGTCCGCGTTGCCGGTCACGCCGTATTGCTTCGTCATCGCAATACTTCCCGCATAGACGGCTTTCGATTTCACCTTCTCCCAGATCCCCAGATTTTTTAGTGTCTCGACACTGGCCTGGCCGTAGGGCGCCAGTTGGGGGTTGGCGATGGCAATGGTGCGGACCGAAGCGAGAACCAGGTCTTCGACGCGGGCGATGTGCGCCCTCGACTGCGGTGGAATCCAGAGGGCCAGAACACCCGTTGCGTAATCGGCGCGGCTCGATTTGATCAGCAGCCCCTTCGCGATGAGGTCGTCTATATGCTCGGTGTCGGCGGCCAGAAACACGTCGAACGGTGCTCCGTTTTCAATCTGGCGCGCGAGCTGCGCGGTCGAACCGGAGCTGAAAACCGCGCGAAAGCCGGTTGCCGCTTCGAAGCCTGCACCGATCGCCGGAAGCGCGTCCGCAAGGTTGGCCGCCGCCGCTATAACGAGTTCGCGGGGGGGCGCTGCCGGAAGGCTGACCACGGTGAAGACCAGCGCCGCAATCTGAAAGGGCATCTTCGATAATATGGATAGCGCCATGCCAATTTACGAATATCTGTGCGAGTCGTGCGGGTCGAAGTTTGAAAAACTCGTACGCCGGACTGAGGAAGCTCTCGAATCCGGATGCCCTTCCTGCGGCCAGAAGCACCTGAAACAAGAGTATTCCACTTTCGCGGCGCGCGCTGGCTCGTCGTCTTCGGCCGGCGCCGCTGAAATCGGCTCATGCCCCGCTGGGATGTGCGGCTCGCCGGGAATGTGTGGACGCAATTGATGAATCCACAATTAGATCCACAAATCGTTCCGCCAGCCGCCGAGGAATTCCTTACCGAACTGCATCGAAAATTCAACGCGCGGCGCGTGGCGCTGCTCGAGCGCCGCGTCGTGCGGCAACAGGAGATCGACGAAGGCGCGCTGCCCGATTTTCTGCCTGAAACGCGCGAAATTCGCGAGAACGCCTGGACTGTCGCGGCCATTCCGCCGGATCTCAAAGACCGCCGAACCGAGATCACCGGTCCCACCGACC
>JBDUBZ010000035.1:0-17324 GCA_040003745.1 Terriglobia bacterium | reverse complement strand
GGCGGAGAAACGCTCCTGTCACGCGCGATTGTCATCTCAACGGGTGCGCAATACAACAAGCCGGATCTGGCCAATCTCGATAAATTTGAAGGCGAGGGTATCTATTACGGAGCCACTTACATTGAGTCGCAGGTATGCCGGGAAGATGAGGTGGCGGTGGTTGGCGGCGGCAATTCGGCGGGCCAGGCGGCGGCGTTCCTCTCGCAGACCGCGAGCAAAGTGCATGTCGTTGTCAGATCGAAAGAGCTGGTGAGCAGCATGTCGCGATATCTGATTCAGCGGCTGACCGAGAATCCCCGGATCGAATTGCATTACAGCACCGAACTCATCGCGCTCGAAGGCGATAAACACCTCGAACGCGTCTTGTGGCGGGACAAAGCTACGGGTGAGACTTCTTCACACGACATTCAACACTTGTTTGTCATGACAGGCGCATCTCCCCAGACGGACTGGCTGAAGGGATGTCTGGCTCTCGATGAAAAGGGTTTTATCCTGACCGGGCGCGATCTGGAACTCGCTGGGACTGCCGAGGCATTCCCACGGTGGCCGCTCTCGCGCCGGCCCCAGATGCTTGAGACCAGCCAGCCTGCGGTGTTTGCGGTGGGCGATGTGCGAGCGGGTAATGTGAAGCGCGTGGCTTCCGCCGTGGGTGAGGGTTCGATCGGAGTACACATGGTCCATCGGGCGCTCGCCGACTTGTGATTTAAAAGGGAGGATTGAAATGGAAGAGTGTTCGCATCTGGATCAGATTCGAGAGGTTGTTCCGCACACACGCGGCTGCGAGGAGTGTTTGAAGCTGGGCGACCGCTGGGTTCACCTGCGGCTGTGCCTCACCTGCGGGCATGTGGGGTGCTGCGATTCCTCGAAAAATAAGCACGCTACCAAACATTTTCACGCCGCTCACCATCCGATCATGCGCTCGATCGAGCCCGGTGAAAGCTGGGGATGGTGTTTCGTCGATCAGATGGAGCTCGATTTCTCTTAGCGTCCTATCGCGCGCTCATGTGCAGGTTGATCGCATAAAGCGACAGATCCATCTGGACATGGTAAGCCGCCTGCACATGCAATTTCCCATTGGCGCGATCGATCTGAACATCGGCGGGCACAACCGGCAGATGGAGCTCATGAGCTCGCGCGGCCACCTCAGAACGGAGCGCTTCATCCGGCATCGCCTGGGAGGATGGCGCGGCGCCGAGCGTATGAACGTAGCGCGCGAGCTGGTAATTCTCCAAATAGATCGGCGCCAGCGCAGCCAGAACACCGAGGAAGATTGCCAGCATGGCGAAGCCCGTGATGGCGCGCCATAGAGGCAGCCGTGCTTCCGTTAACAGGGATGGATTGACCCTGGTCACAGGGCCTCCGACATCAAAGTCGCCGCGTGCGCGATCACCGGAACAACAACCGAATTCCCGAATTGACGGTAAGCCCGTGTGTCGGAAACAGGGATCTGGAATGAATCGGGATAACCCATCAGGCGGGCACATTCGCGCGGCGTCAGCTTTCGCGGCGACTGACCCTTCCCGCGGCTGATCAGGATTTCGGAGCCATCCTTGTGATATCTGGCGGACAACGTTCGGGCAAAGTCGTTCGGACCGACCACGCTGCACCCGAAGCCGTTGCCTTTGGCGCGATGCTTTTCCGCGTAGTTTTGCAAATAGGTCCACAATGCATCGCTGAGAGTGAACTTGTCGAGAACCGAGCCGTCGGAGTTGAGATAGCGGCCTTTGTCGGGATCTTTTTCACGGCCGTTTTCGGGATGAAGAATCTTGCGCAGTTGCGGCGCACCCGAAAGGTCCGCCTGCCCTGGCCACGCGAAATTGGCGCCGTCTCTGAATCCCGCGATCAGAATGCGTTTGCGGCCCTGCGGGACATACGGACGGCTGTCGACAACCTTCGGGTAAATTTGGTAGCCGAGTTCTTCCAGAGTCTCGCAAATCACCATAAAAGTGCGGCCTTTGTCGTGAGACATAAGATTCTTGACGTTTTCCAGCAGAAATGCGCGGGGGCGTTTGGCGGCCAGGATTCTCGCCACGTCAAAGAAGAGAGTGCCCTGGGTCTTGCACTCGAAGCCGTGCGGCCGGCCGAGCGAATTCTTCTTCGACACTCCGGCGATGCTGAAGGGCTGGCACGGAAAGCCGGCTAGGAGAACATCGTGATCCGGAATCTGCGCCGCGTCCACTTTCGTGATGTCGCCGGCTAACTGGTGCTGGTCGTGTTTGAAGTTAGCTCGATAAGTCTTGTGGCAGTACGTGTCCCACTCACTGGTGAATACACAGTCGCCCCCCACCGCTTCAAAGCCCAGCCTCATGCCGCCGATCCCCGCGAAGAGATCGATGAACGTGAACCGCTGGCAGAATAGAGGAAGCATTGGAAAACGGGTTACGAACACAGCATGACAGACGTCCACACCTCAGAACAAAGGAGCTTCAACATGTCGCGGATTCGCAGCCGCGACACCACTCCCGAGCTGCGCGTGCGGCGGCGGCTGCACGCCGCGGGACTGCGTTACCGTCTGCATGACAAGCGGCTTCCCGGCACGCCGGACCTGGTGTTTCCGGCCACCCGGACCGTCCTTTTTGTTCACGGGTGCTTCTGGCACATGCATCGCTGCAAATACGGCAAACCGGCCCCTGCAACCAATGCCGATTTCTGGGCACAGAAGCGCCTTTCGAACGTGGCGCGCGACCGCAGAAACAGAGCCGCTCTCAGGAAGGCGGGTTGGAGAGTGCTCGAAATCTGGGAATGCGAAACTTTCGATGCGGCGCGATTTCAGCGCTCCGTGGATTCGATCATTGCGGCTCTGCGCGACACAGCTCTATGAATGAAGTGAACAACCACTCAACGCGGGTCAGCTTGAAAATCGCGGTAAATGCGCGTGGGCGTGATCCAGTCGCTCTCGACCTCCACTGCTATTGACCGCTGCAGCAGTGAAATCGATAAAATCAGCCGGGTTTCTTTTTCTTCAATCAGGATGCCTTCCACCCCGGCGAGGGGCCCTTCGTTAATCCGGACTTTGGCGCCGGCGAACAAATAGGGGCAGGGCAGAGCGTGAACGCCGGCCTTACACACGGTTTGGAGCGCTTCAATTTCGTTGTCGGGAATCAGCTCCGGGATATTTCCCATCCCCAGTATTGAAAGAACCGAGGGCACCTTGAGAATGGGCAGCCGGAGCTTTGGATCGAAACGGCAGAACAGGTATCCGGGGAACAAAGGAAGTTCCACCCGCTTAATGCGGTCGGACCACTTTCGCTTCATTGAATAGAGCGGCAGGAAGTCTGTATAGCCCTTCATCCGCAGAGTCTGTGCGGTGAGCTTTTCCTTGCGCGGCACCACCGCGACCGCGAACCAATGCTCCCGATTTTCGCTTTCGTGTATGTCCGGCAATCCGCTGACCCTTACTTCAGTTTACGGTGCAGGAGCTCGAAAACGAATTCCATGCACAACGCGGCCAGCGCCGCATCGTAGCGCGGACCTTCGTCGCGCAGGAAAGCGTGCTGGGCATTCACCTCGATCCATTGAAAGTTCAGGCCGGCCGATTCGAGGCGCTCGTGGATCCGGACCCGTCCTTCGAGCGGCACATGCGGATCCTGCCTGCCCCAAATGTGCAGCAGTTCGCCCCGGATCTCCCCGGCGCGTCCCAGCGACCCATCGTTCATCCCTTTGCCGAGGCTGCCCTTGTGAATATCGGTGGCATAGAAGCAGGCCGCCGCCAGGACGTCTGCATTCATCGCGGCCCGAAACGCCAGGTGGCCGCCAATACAGATGCCCACCACGCCCAGATTGCCGCTCGATCCGGAGTACGCCTTCAGGTAATCGAGCGCGGCCCGCGCGTCGGAGTCATAGGCGGAGATCTCCTTCGCGAGCTTGTTCGCATTCCCCTTGTCGGCCCCCGCCTGGTCGTAAGCCAGGATCGTTCCCGCAGGCTCCAGTTCGTGATAGATCTCCGGAGTGACCACTACATAACCGCGGCTGGCCAGCAAAGCCGCAGTCCGGCGGATGGGGCCCGTGATCTGAAAAATCTCAGAGAAGAGCACGATACCGGGATAGCGGCCCTCGCCCGCGGGACGGTTGACCAGGCTCCGCATGGGGCCTGTCGGCGTTGCAATGTCCGCATAATCTTCAAGGACGGTCATATCGTCTTCTGAGCGTAACGTATGCTGACGAGATGGATCCCGCCGGGCACAAATTTCTGCATCAACCGAAGGAAACCGCGGCCGTCGGCGGCGTTGTTCTCACGCATGGGGCCGGCGCCAACTGCCACGCGCCGCTCCTGATTACTGTGGCTGAAGCCCTGTGTGCCCATGGTTTTTACGTTCTTCGTTACGATCTCCCCTTTCGGCGTCAGCGGCCCAAAGGTCCACCGCATCCATCAGGCGCTGAAGCAGACCGCGCCGGACTCGCCGAGGCCGTCGCCGGCATGCGGGAGATTGTCCAGGGCCCGGTGTTTCTGGGCGGGCATTCGTATGGCGGCAGACAGGCTTCCATGCTGGCCGCTGCGCAGCCGGACCTCGTAGCCGGCCTGCTGCTGCTCTCTTATCCGCTGCATCCGCCGGGCAAGCCCGAACAGCCTCGCACCGCGCACTTCCCGGAGCTGCGAACACCCGCGCTGTTCGTCCACGGCGCGAAGGATGAATTCGGAACCGAAGCGGAAATGAAAGCCGCTCTTGCCATGATTCCGGCCAGCACGGCTCTCATGATGATCGCGGGCGCAGGTCACGATTTGAAACACGGAAAGTTCGATCTCGCCGCGATGATCGCGAGCTTTACTTCGCCCAGCTTTGTGTCTCACGGCTTTACTTCCCGTAGCTGACGCGCCAGATCGATTTCGTCTGATCGTCAGTCACCATCATCGATCCGTCGGTCGCCGTGGCAACGCCGACCGGCCGGCCCCACACATCCCCGGAAGCGGTAACGAAACCTGTCAGAAAATCCTCATAGATCCCCGAAGCATGACCAGCCTTCAGCGGGACGCGAATTACTTCATAGCCGGTGCGAACAGACTTGTTCCACGAACCGTGCTCGCCCGCGAAGATGTCGCACTTGTATTCCGCCGGGAATTGGGATCCATCGTAAAAGGTCATTTCGAGCGAGGCGTTGTGAGGCTGCAAAAGCACGTCGGGCACGATCACTTTGCCCTTCAGCTCAGAGTGCTTCCCTTCGTGGCGCGGATCCTGATTGCTGCCCATGTAGTACCACGGCCAGCCGTAGAAACCACCCTCCTGCACATGGGTAATATAGTCGGGCACCAGATTGTCTCCCAACTCATCGCGTTCATTCACGGAGCACCATAGCTCGCCAGTGATCGGATTGACTGCGATTCCCACAGGGTTTCGTATCCCGGCGCCGTACACCTTTACAAACTTGCCTTCGGGCGTGTACTCAAGAATATTAGCGCGGTGAAACTCCCGTGGATGCGTATCCGGATCATCGACATTCGAGCCCGAGCCGACGGACACAAACATCCGTTTACCATCCGGTGAAAACACAACATCGCGTGTCGAGTGGCCGCCCGTGGGAATGCCCGAAATGACGGTTTCGGCCGTGCCCGTGGATTTGAGATCGCCGGACTTATACGGGAAGCGAACCACAGAGTTTGTGTTGCCCACATAGAGCCATTTCGGATCGCTGCCGGGCGGATAAAATGCCATCCCGAAAGGTTGATTTAATCCGGTAGTAAAGGTCGAGGTTTCCCGCGGCTTTCCCTCGCCAGTCATCCCCCGGAAAATCTTGATTTCTCCGCGGCCGGTGGTTTCCGCTACGAAAAGATCTCCGTTAGGTGCGCGGCGGATCTCTCGCGGGTTCATCAGCTCGGTGGCATAAATCGTCACCTTGAATCCCGCGGGCGCCACAGGCCACGCGTCGGCCGGGCGCGGCACCGGATTGGCGCCATTCGATGCGGAAGGCGTCTCGAAGGGCTTTGGGAGATCTGCCGCCGTGATATGACGCCAGGTGCCCGCTTTCACGTTTGAGTAAGTTGCAAACGCGGCCCTGCCGCTCAGAACATTGGTTGGTGAGGCATTTCCAGATGCGAGGCGGATCGCCACCGTTCCTGCGAGCAGAAGAGCGGCGCTCAGAAGCGGGCGCGTGAGCTTAATCATGGCTTATTTCAGTTTGCGCCGTGCCGGTCCGGGAGGGGTCGGCGTGTGGACGGTGTATCCCATTGTGCGCAGCTGTTCTTTGGCTTCGTCGGCGCGGGTGGAACGGGGGAATTTGACGACCAGCGCATTGAATGTGGTTGCGGCCGCATCGCGGCGCGCGCTCCCCTTGAGCGCCATTCCCTTCATGAAATAGGCATCGGGGGTGAGTTTGACGTTATCCGAGTACCGCTCAATCACGGCATCGAAATCCTGCACGGCCAGATCCATTTTGTTCTGCGTGTAGTGGATTTCCCCAATGTTGAATTGAACGCCGGCGCAGTTGGGGTCGTCCGGATGGAATTTCAGAAAGTCCGCATATTCGGAAAGCGCGAGATCGAGCTTGCCGCTCTGCTGATCGCGCTGCGCGTTTTCGAAGAGAGCCTGAGCCGATGGAGCTACTACAGGAGGTCCGCCGGCCGGCCCGGCGCTGGGAGGCGGAGCGGCGGGCGGCGACTGGATCACCTTCAGCGTGTCGTTCATGTCCGTCAGTATCCGAAGGACCTTGTTCATCTGACTATTCAGGTCGGTCAGCTGATTGCGAATGTCGGATACGTCGTTATTGGTGTTATCGATCTTCGCGGCAAGGCCCGCGAGAGGGGCAAGGCTCTGCCGGACCTCCCTCGAGACTTCGGCGCTGATCACACTCACGCCCGTGTTGGCCTTGCCCGAAGAATCGACGGCCTGTTGTACAAGCGTCTGCAGGGCGGCCATTCTGCTGTCGACTGTGCTCTGCAGCGTGGTGACCTGCTGCTGCAGCTGAGCGATATCCCGCTGCATTTCCATCTGCTCTTTGCTGGCTCCAAAGACGGAGAGGGGAAGAAGCAGAATGGTCGTTAGTAAGAAACTGGAAAACCGCATAGTATCTGAATCCTTCTTGATTATTGCCCGGTTGAAAAGTGAGCCCGGCGATTCCGCTGCCAGCAGCCCTCGTTCGATTCAGTGCAGGCAGGGCGTTCCTTGCCATAGCTGATGGTCTTCAGGCGATCGGCGGGCACGCCGAGCTGAATCAGATAATCGCGCGTCGAGGACGCCCGCCGGTCGCCCAGACCCAGGTTGTATTCGGCGGAACCGCGCTCGTCACAGTGACCTTCCACGTTGATTGTTGCCGTGGGGAAATCGGCGAAGATACGCTTGATCGCTTCGGCATCGGAGCCGAGGACAACCCGGGCGGTTTCTTCGATGTTGTTGGAATCGTAACCAAAAAGCGCGTCCTGAAGATCGGACTGGATGCGCGATTCGAGCGTACCCATATTCGTGTTTCGAGTGTTTGAGGTTGTGGGAGGAGGCGGTGCGGGTCCCGTGACTGTCACAGTCGCCGTGGCAGTAGTGCTCCCGACGCGTCCCGCTGCAGAGAGCGTGTAGGTGGTGGTCTCCGTGGGTACGACCCGGCGAGTCCCCGCAGCCGGTACCGTACCGATGCCCTTATCGATCGTGACATCGTTGCTGCCTGCCACGTTCCAGCGGAGCATCGCGGACTGCCCGCGCTCAATGGTCGACGGCTCGACGGCGAATTCCGTCACCGTTGCGAGGTCGCTGCCGCTTGTGGAGGTGGTGGACGAGGTGCTCCCGCCCGAAGTGGGCGGTGGCGGAGGAGGTGGGATCGGCGGTTTTTTCGAACATCCCGCCGCACCCAGAATCAGAACGCCCATCAACAACAAGCCTGCAGATTGAAATCGCGAATTAGTTTGCATGATTACGTTATTTCGTTCTCCATCACCTGGTACCCCAGGACGGATATTGATTTACGCCCTGCTGCGTTAATTGTTTCACCTGCGAGCCATCTGCCAGCATTGTATAAATTTGCGGGCGTCCGCTGCGAGTGGAAGTGAAGACGAGGTGTCTGCCATCCGGAGCCCATGCTGGATTTTCGTTCTTGCCTTCGCTGTGGGTCAGCTGCACGTACTGGCGTGAGGCGATATCCATGACAAAGACATTGAAATCGCCTTTGGCATAACCGCGAGTCCATGAAAAAGCGATGTGCTGGCCGTCCGGATTCCACGACGGATTTGAGGCCTCGCCTTCGCCATTCGTCACGCGGTCGATGTTGGTGCCCTCGGCATTCATGCTGTAAATCTGCTGGCCATTGGGACCGCTGACGAACAGCAGGCTGCTCGGATTTTTCGGATTTGCTTTGGGCTCCACGCAGATCGCGTCCCGGTGAAGGACGCGGCGAAAGCCCTGACCATCGAGGTTGGCCACGTAAATCTGCGTCGGCCCCCCCGCAGCCGAAGAAGCGTAATAAATCTGCTTGCCATCGGGAGTGAACGTCGGACTGGCGTTCAACGATGCCTGCTGGTTGTAAAAAGGCATCAGCCGGCCCGTCTCCGTACTGGCGATCATGATGCGCGGATAGATGTTGGCCCACGTCGTGAACGCCACGCGGGAGCCATCGGGAGATACCGAGGGATAAAGCGACAGGTTGTTCAGATGTGTCAATTGCTTCTGATTGGTGCCATCCCAATCCATGGCCCAGATCTCTTTGATGTCTTTGCCCGACCGGCTGGAAACGAAATAGATCCGGCTGCCGAGCAACGACGCGCCGCCCCCAAACTTCTGAATGATGTCGGCGGCAAATTCATGGGCGACTTTGGTGGCCCCAGCGGCGTCGAGAGATCCCACATATCGCTGGCTCAGCACCGGCGCGGAAGCGGCGGCCTGCCTCGCATCGAACACGTATCCATAGAGCGCCAGCACGTTGTTCTGCGCGGCGGTGTATCCGAACACGATATGCGAAGCGCTGGTGGGAGCGCCGCTCCAATCGGCCAGCGCGAAGCCCTGCTTGTTATCTTCCTCGCGCAGATCTTCCGGCCGCTGCGGATTGTTGAGCGGGAAAAAACTCTTGGCCTTCATGTCGAACAAGGCCGAGGTTTCGAGGTCTGTGAACAGCGTCGAATTGAAAGCCGGCATGAGCGTCTGCGCCGCGCCGGAACCGCGAAAATCCGTGACCGCGAGCGCCGGCTTGCCACCCTGGCCTTTGATCCATGCGGTAATGTCCTGCCCAAAAACAAGGGCCGCGCCGAACGCCGCAAAGAGGGTGATTGGAAAGAGAGCCGTTTTACGCATCAATTTGGTACCTGAAATCCGAGTTCTACCGTTACTTCATTTTTGTCGAATTGCTGAGGGAGTGCAGGCAATGGATTCGCGTCAAGTATGGCGCGTTTGGCCGAAGTGTCCAGGAGGTAATTGCCGCTGGGCCGCGTGACCTGAACGTTGCTGACCGTACCGTTGCGCGAGATCGTGAACGACACCATGCACTTCTGGGACGGCGACGCATTGATGGCCGCCGTGTTCCACTTCTGCGATATTCGTTGACTCATCAGATCGACGTACCCGCCGAAGCGCGTGCCGAGCACCGAGGCGGGGCCGACATCGATTCCAGCGGAACCCTTCATGCCAAACAAGGGCGAGTTGGCCGCCTGCGGGGTCTTCGAATAAACCTGGTTCGTTTTGTATTCCTGCGGCTTGAAAAGGGTGGCCGCTTCCTGGGCGCGCGTCAACTTCTTTGGAGTCTCGACCCTCCGAGAAAGAGGAATAGCATCCGGAGGAGGAGCCTTGAGTACAGGCTTTGCCTTTTGAGGGGTGGGCAATTGGGGCGCAATGCTCTTCGTGTCGTTGGCGAGCGGGTTCGTGGGACCGGCATTCCTCGGAATAGGAATGGTGCTGACGATGTTGACTCCAACAGAGCCGCTGCTCGGGTGCTGCACTCCCCAGTTACTTTTCAAGTTCAGCATCCCCGCCATAACTGCTGCGCCGACGAGGGCGCCGTGAGTCAACAAAGATCCGGCGAAGGCTTTCCCAAGAGGCTCGCGCTGGTCAAAGGTGTCCACCTTAGTGCCTGCCGCGGCCCTCATCGAGTTCTGTCACCACATTAATGCCGAACTTGGCATTGCCAAGAACGCTCATGACATTCACACCAAGATCCATCGTGGTTTCGCGGTCGGCTTTGAGGTAGACGGCGTTCTGACCCGGATACCTGCTGTGTATGGCGTCAACCAGCCGGTTAATGTTTATCGGGTCTTTGCCAAGATACAAATCGCCTGATTTTGATATCCCTACCACTGGTAACTCCTTAGACGTGGTGGAGACGGTTTTAGTTTTCGGGACGTCGATTTCGATTCCGGACTCCATGGCATGAGCTGTGATCATGAAAATGATCAGGAGAACCAGCGCAACATCGACAAAGGGTGTGACGTTGATCTCGGCCAGCGCAGGTACGCCGCGGTCTCTCCTTCCGCCTGTCGCTCCACCCTGAAATGCCATCCCATCTTCTCCCTGTTGCGATCGTTGTGGCTAGTCCCCGAAACTGCGTTCGATAAGGTTCAGGAACTCAAGAGAAAAATCGTCCATCTGCGAACCCATCTCTTTTAGTATGTGGCCAAAATGGTTATAAGCCATCGCGGCTGGTATGGCGGCGAACAATCCGGCGGCCGTGGCAATGAGTGCATCGGCTATTCCGGGCCCCACAGAACTCAGACTTGCCCCGCCCGCTCCCCGCAGGTTCTGAAACGCGGAGATAATTCCGAGCACCGTCCCGAGCAATCCGATAAAAGGACAAACGGACGCCGTGGTGGCAAGCCATCCCAGATTCTGTTCGAGCCGTGACAATTGCTGATTCGTTCCGATCTGCAGACTACGAGTGATCGCCTCGCGATTGGCCGGAGCTCCGCGCGACTTCACCTGCCGGCTGACCTCTTCATAACCCTGCTCGAAGACCGAAACCAGCGGGGCGGGACGGAATTGCTCGCTCGCCAGCATGACAGCTTCGAGTCCATTGGCTTTGCGAAAAGCGCGCAGGAATCGCGAATCGCTCTTCCGCGCCGCCCCAAATGACGACCACTTGGAAAAGATGATGGTCCACGAATAAATTGAAAAAAGAATCAGAAGGGCGAGCACCGCTTTCGCCAGCGGCGATCCCTGGATGATAAGTTCCCAGTAATTAGTTTGCAGTAGAAAAAGAGCCGCAAGCGGACTCGGCAACGTGTCTCCTCAGCCCCAATTTATCATGCACCGCAACGGGACTCGCGATAAAATTGGTTGTTGCGACACCTCTTCGCCGCGCTGGCGTTCTCAGCGACCCTTGCGGCGCAATCGAATCACAAACTGCTGGTCATTTCAATCGATGGCCTGGACGCTCGTTTTCTGAACGATCCCGCGCTGAAGGTGAAGGCTCCCAACATTCGCAGGCTGATGCGCAACGGCGCCAGCGCAACGGTCGTGGGAGTGGCGCCTTCGGAGACCTGGCCCTCGCATGCCTCGCTGGTAACGGGGGTGTCACCCTGGCAAAACGGCATTACGGCGAACAAGGCTGCGGAGACACCAGGCGATCGGTTTTTTTCTTCGGCCGCTTTTAAGACGCTTACGCTGTGGGATGCCGTGACGGCCGCGGGCATGAAATCCGCCAGTATCTACTGGCCCGTCACCCTGGGTGCGAAGGAGGCTTTCGATTTCCCGGAATACTGGGAGGCGCGCACAGGCAACGCCGTTGCACTCGACCCAATTGCGCAGAAGAGCACGCCCGCGGGCCTTGCCGACCGTGTAGAAAAGGTCTTTCCGTCATTCGAGAAGCAGTTGTGGGACGATTCGTCGTCTGCCAGCGCCGCGACCTACCTGCTGTCTGTCGAGAAGCCGGATTTGCTCCTGGTTCACATGGCGGAGGTGGATGCCGAACAGCACGACACCGGCGCACTGAGCATTTACGCCCGGGAAATCCTCGAGAATGACGACGAAATGATCGGTCAGATGCTCGAGAAGATGCCTGCGAATGCGATCGTCGCCGTTCTTTCGGATCATGGCTTCGAAAACAGCAACTACAAGGTGCGCCCGAAGGTTCTTCTCAAACAGGCGGGCATCAAGGGTAAAGTCGAAGTGGCCGACGGGCTGATTGGAACCTCGGACGCGGCAGTCGCCGCGCACTTGCGGAGACTGATCGGTCAGGGAAAAAAATCAGGCATTGCGCGAGAGGTTCCCATGGCACAGGTGAAGGCGAGGGTGCCGGCGCTGGGCCGCTGGACTGCGGCATTCGATACTTTGCAGAACTTCGTGGCGAGCGACGAAGATCACGGACCGGCGGTCGGACCGGGAACCCATCTGGGAGTACACGGATTGTGGCCCGAGCGGCCCAACTATCGCTCGATATTTATTCTGAGTGGCCCCGGAGTGCGTGCCGTCAAACTCGGCGAGATCGACATGTTACAGATCGCACCGACTCTGGCCGAAATTGTGGGCGTGAAGCTGCCGGCGGCTAAGTCGGCATCGCTTTGGCATTCGGTGACCCGTTAGCATAACGGTGTGACCGACTGGCCTCCAAATAACAACTGGATCGACATCTCCGTTCCCGTGCGGAACGGCATGGTGCACTGGCCGGGCGACCCCGCTTTCCATCGGGAGCGCGTTCACGATCAGAAAAAGGGTGACGTCTGCACTGTTTCGGGCGTCTCCATGGGCGTGCACACCGGCACCCATATGGACGCTCCTCTCCACTTCATCGACGATACCCTTTCCATCGATCAAATGCCGCTCGATGCGACCATTGGGCCCGCGCGTGTGCTTCACATTCGCGACAGGAAGTCGATCCGGCGCGAAGAGCTGATGGAACACCAGATGGAATTCGGCGAGCGCATCCTCTTCAAGACCGCGAATTCGGATAGTCTCTGGAGTAAAGACGAGTTCGACGAAGACTTCATCTTCATCGCAAAAGATGGCGCGGAATATCTCGCGGAATGTGGCGTCCGCACAGTGGGCGTCGACTACCTTTCCGTCGGCGGATTTCACGAGGACGGCGTCGAGACGCATCAGGCGCTGCTCGGAGCCGGAATCTGGATCATCGAAGGGTTGAACCTGAGCGGAGTGGAACCGGGGCTCTATGAGCTGCTGTGCCTGCCGATCAAATTAATGGGATCTGATGGCGCTCCCGCACGCGCCATCCTGAGGAGTATCGAATGAAAGCCGCCGCCGTATTTCCCGCGACCAAATCGCTGGCCGTTGTTACCGACTTCGCGGAACCCCAGATCACGAGCCCGACTCAGGTAAAGCTGCGCATCCTGAGCGTTGGCGTCTGCGGGACCGACCGCGAGATTGCATCGTTTTTATATGGCGAGCCACCCCCAGGTTCGGACTATCTGGTGCTGGGCCACGAAGCCATCGGCGAAGTGATCGAAGCGGGCGCCGCCGTGAAGAATTTCAAACCAGGCGATTTGGCAATCCCCATGGTTCGCCGGCCGTGCCATCACCCCGAATGCCTGGCTTGTCAGTCGGGACGCCCCGATTTCTGTTACACGCTCGATTACGTGGAGCGCGGCATCATGAAGAGGCACGGCTTCATGACCGAAATGGTGGTGGACGACGTGATGTATATGAACGCCGTTCCGGCCGCCATACGGGATGTAGCCGTTCTGGTCGAGCCCCTGACGATTGCGGAAAAGGCGCTGCTTCAGGTTACGGCGGTGCAGTCGCGGCTGCCCTGGGGAATTCCCGACAAGCACGCCGTCGTGCTGGGGGCGGGCCCGGTGGGTCTGCTGGGCGCGATGACGCTGATTGAGCGCGGCTTCGCGGTCACCGTCTATTCACGCGATCGCGAGCCGAGCCCCGCGGCCGATATCGTCAAAGCAATCGGCGGAAAATACATCTCCGCGCAGGATCGAACCATTGAACAGCTCGCCGGCGACACCGGCCGCATCGATCTGGTGTACGAAGCCACGGGTTCTTCGAAGCTGACTTTCGAATTCGCGCAGGTGCTGGGGACCAATGGGATCTTCATCATCACCGGCGTTCCTGGCAAACATGGGCCAATACCGGTCGATACCGACGCGCTCATGCGCAATATGGTTCTCAAGAATCAGTGCCTTCTGGGTACGGTCAATGCGGGCAAAGACGCATTTGAAAATGCGATCACGGATATGACATCCTTCTATGCAAAATGGCCCGGAGCTGTAAAAGGCATGATCACCGGCCGCTTTGCCATCGACCAGTTTGCTGAACCGATTCACAACGAAACGGGGATCAAGAACATCGTCGAGATCGCCCGTTGAATCCGGAACAACTGCGCCTCAGCGAAGATCAGCGCCGCGATAAAGACTGGAAGCGATGGGGTCCGTATCTTTCAGAACGGCAGTGGGGCACGGTGCGCGAAGACTACTCCGCGACGGGCGAATGCTGGACCTTCTTCCCGCACGATCATGCGCGCAGCCGGGCCTACCGCTGGGGCGAAGACGGTCTGCTTGGCATCTGCGACCGCCAGGGACGCATGTGCTTCGCACTGGCGCTGTGGAACGGCCAGGACCCGATTCTGAAGGAACGCCTTTTCGGCTTGACGGGTGAACAGGGTAATCACGGAGAGGACGTGAAAGAGTGCCATTTCTACCTGGATTCCACTCCGACACATTCGTACATGAAGGCGCTCTACAAGTACCCGCAGCGCGCCTATCCCTATCACGACCTGGTGGAGGAAAATGGCCGGCGATCGAAGCTGGACCGCGAGTATGAACTGATCGATACCGGGATCTTCGCGGAGAGCCGCTATTTCGATATCCAGATCGAATACGCCAAGGCCTCTCCGAACGATATCCTGATCCGTCTGCGCGCCGACAACCGCGGCCCCGAACCGTGGACCCTCCATCTGCTTCCGACAGTCTGGTTTCGCAATGGATGGTCCTGGGGACGTACGGGCGAAGAGTACTGGCCGAAGCCGTACCTGCGCCGGACGGACGAAACCCATGTCGCAGGCGAACAGGAGACGCTCGGGAAAATGGTTTTCGAAGCGATCTCACCACCAGATGAGCTTCTGTTTACCGAAAACGAGACGAACTATCAAAGCATTTTCAACACACCCAACCCGGGTCCGTACGTAAAGGATGCCTTTCATCGCTATGTGATCCATGGCGAGGCTGCGGCGGTGAATCCGAATTTCGAGGGCACCAAAACGGCCGCCTACTACCGTCGCGAGATCCCGGCTGGCGGCAGCGTCACGCTTTGTTTCCGGCTCAGCGCCGAAGGGGAAAGGCCCGAGATCGATTTCGATGGTGTGATGAACCAGCGCGCCAGAGAATCCGACCTGTTCCATGGTCTCGAAGGTGACCTTCCCGCGGAACTGAAGACCGTGCGCGACGCTCATGCGAGCCTGCTCTGGTCGAAGCAGTTTTATCATTATGGAGTTCTGGAGTGGCTGGAGGGGGACCCCGGACAGCCACCCCCGCCGCCGGAGCGATGGAAGGGCCGCAACTGTCAGTGGACCCACCTCTACAATCGCGACGTTATATCGATGCCCGATACCTGGGAATTTCCCTGGTACGCGTCCTGGGATTCCGGCTTCCATGCGCTGGCCCTCGCGGAACTCGACCCGGCCTACGCCAAAGAACAACTGGTGTTGCTGCTGCGCGAATGGTACATGCATCCCAGCGGGCAGATTCCGGCTTACGAGTTTGCCTTCGGTGATGTAAATCCGCCGGTTCACGCGTGGGCGGCGTGGCGGCTTTACAAGATTTCGGCGCCTGCCGGGCAACGCGACCGCGCGTTCCTCGAACGAGTCTTTCAGAAGCTGTTGGTGAACTTCACGTGGTGGGTAAACCGCAAAGACGTGGAAGGAAAGCAGCTGTTTGCCGGAGGCTTTCTGGGCCTGGACAATATCGGCGTCTTCGATCGCTCTCAGCCCCTGCCGAATGGCGCGATCCTCGAACAGGCCGATGGCTCGGCATGGATGGGGTTTTATTGCGTCACGATGCTTTCGATGGCGCTTGAACTGTCGGTTCAGAATCCCGTATACGAAGATATCGCTTCGAAGTTCTTCGAGCACTTCATTGCGATCGCGGATGCCATGAACACCCTTGGCGGCAACGGTCTCTGGGACGAGGAAGACGGCTTTTACTACGATCAAGTGCGTGGTAACGGCCAGACCAACCCGCTCAAGCTGCGATCGATGGTGGGTCTTATTCCTCTCTTCGCTGTGGGGATTCTCGAGGAGGTGAGGATCGAGAATCTGCCCGCCTTCCGGAAACGTCTGCTCTGGTTTTTGAAGAATCGCGGCGACCTTTACCATCAGATTTCTTTGATGGAAGAATCCGGCCAGGAAGGGCATGCGCACCGGCTGCTGGCGATTCCCAGCAGAGACAGACTGGTGAGGGTTCTTTCGCGCCTGCTCGATGAAAAAGAGTTTCTGTCTCCGTTTGGAATACGATCACTGTCCGCCAGTTACCGCGACCAGCCGTTCACGCTGAGTCTGGATGGGCAGAAGCGCGTCGTGAACTACGATCCAGGTGAATCGGCCACCGGTATGTTTGGAGGAAACTCCAACTGGCGCGGACCCATCTGGTTTCCCGCAAACTATATTCTCGTCGAGGCACTCGAGCGCTATGGGCATTTCTATGGCGACGATCTGAAGGTCGAGTGCCCGACTGGATCCGGCAACCTGCTCAACCTTCGGCAGGTGGCAGCGGAGATCAATCTACGCCTCTGCGCTCTTTTCACGGAGGACCAAAAGGGAAAATCACCCTGGCAGGGCGACGACGAGATTTTCAGTCGGGATCCGCACTGGAAGGGCTTGAAATTCTTCCACGAATACTTCCATGCCGATACCGGCCGCGGTTGCGGCGCCAATCATCAGACGGGATGGACCGCTCTGATTGCCCGCTGCATGATGGATAAAATCAGTGGAGATTTACCCACCAGTACGGAAGCCACACCAGAGCCAGAATAATGTCGGCGAAGTACGCGCGACGATTGCGGGGATCGCGCCACGCCTTTACCGCACCCACGACTCCGAATGCCGTAAACACCACCACCGAGATGAGAAACCAATAATAGAAGACTGGGACCATTGGTGCAGGCAACCCGCCTCCCGACATCCGGGCGTAAAACATTCCGATAACCGTAAGAGTTAAAAGGGTACGGAAAACCAGTCGTGCCATTCCTGCCCACATTACCAACAAGCTTGTGGGCAGGCGCACTCTATTCGACGGGCAGTTGATCGATATAGCGCTGCAGGATTCGAAACGAACCCACCGGCGCTACCTTTTCGCGGTGTCCGCGGTAGACGAAGACGAGTGTCGGCGTCTGATCGACTCCGTCGCTGGCAGCCATTCTAAGGTCGAGGTTTGCGGTGGGCTCGCTTGCAGTCTCCAGGATCTCCCGGAGCCGCGTCATCGATTCGGCCGGAACCACCTGCGCGACGATTTCATCGAGCCTGCCGCTTTGAGC
>JBDUBZ010000034.1:0-17378 GCA_040003745.1 Terriglobia bacterium | reverse complement strand
ACTTCCGGTAGAGGCTCAAAGCTATAAATCCGGGCCTGCGGCCAGATTCTACGCGCTCTTAAGGCGAACTGGCCGGCGTTCGCGCCAATATCAAGCACAGTTTTGGCCTCGATGCGCGCAAGAAAATGTAGAGGGTCGCGCCTTCTGCGAATCTCAATTCCGAGCGTACGCAGTGCTCGACTTGCGAGTAGTCTCAGCGCGCTTGGCATCGCCGGTTAAGCCACACCCCGACGTTTACTCAACTTCCGCCAAACGCGCCCCGGGCCCGTCAGCGCATAGAACATCACTCTTTGAATCAAGGTGTATTGATCTGGGTATTTTTGCAGGGCTTTAGGAAGTACCTGGACCTTTCTCTCCGCCAATTTCACACCATGCCAGGCAACTGTAACCTGCCCGTGTACACCGCCTTGCGAGAGAAATACATGACCGTCGTACCCTATAAAAATCTGCCCAACGTTTGAATCGTCCCGCATAAGCTCAAGAGAGTTATCGGGTATGTTAAACGCTCCGTAATGCTCAGACGCGACGAACAGGAGATTATTCGCTGTCGCGCAAATTAGTTCATAGCCCTTACTTTTTGCCAACTCCACAAGTGAACGCGGACTCGATCCCTGAGAAACGGCGGGGTGTCGTTTCTGAACGAACAAAACCGAATTTGAGATCGTTGGGTTAAATTCGATCACTACTAAATTAGGCCTATAGTGCTCCATCGCCTGCCACACGTGGTAATCGTTGCCGTCTATATCGATAGACAGCAGGTCGAACGCTTCCGGTATATCCGTCCTGGAAAGAATAACGTCCAGCGAATCGCTCTTCGTAAAGCCAACAAAGGCGTTTACCAGGACATTCCGTCCAGAGGTCCCATGAGTTCTCTCAAGATCCCGGAATCGAATCGGGTCTGCCTCAATGAACACCCCGCGATAGTCTTTTGAAGTTACGAGGTCATAGGTGTTGCTGTAGAGTTTTCCATCCCACGCCCCAAACTCCACGCACCAGCCAGTGCGCTCCGGAAGAAGACTGAGGGCCTTGGCGATGATTCCATCCTCGCCAAATTGAGAGGTAACGTTCGAGGAGTGCTGCGACAGCCATCGGCTCTTTTCGCGCAGTTCGGCAAGCATGAGTGAAATCATCTTAATGTAGTACCCTCGGGCGAATGCTGGTTCGATCCCGCATTCGAAACCCTGTCGAACAGTTCGACACTAAACAGGGGCGTTTCGCGCAAAACCGAGTGCCGGACGAATCCATAAGAACAGAGGAGCCGCCTGTACTCATCAATATCCTCTCCATATTTATGGAATTCGAAAACCGCCGTCCTCACCCTTCGCAGCAGGTCGGGATAGTTCCGCAGTAAACTGAATTCCGAGCCCTCGATGTCGCACTTGAGCAGGTCGATGTCACCCTGCGGTTCGAGTAAGGTCATGAGGTCGACATACCGTACTTCGTCGGCCGCCCGGGCTTTGTCGCTCGTGAGCGAATTTCCAAAGTGGCTTCGCTCGTCGGAAATATGAGCCGATCCCACGCGCTCGCCGGCCAGACCGTGGATAACCGTGACGTGACCGGCCAGTAAAGGCTCTGAGGCAACACGGCGCGCAAGTTCTTTAAAGGTCCGCTGAGATCCCTCTATTGCAATAATTCTCAAACGCCTTCCCCCGGCCGCTTGAAAAAACAAGTCGGCGCATCGAAAACTGAAATATCCAACGTTAGCGCCGAGATCCAGGATCAGACACTCATTCCCGCCGTTTTTGGCAAGTGCGTGAACAATAGCGCGATCGTATTCGCCATTCACCAGCACTTCATTGTATATCTCCCAGTCTGCGGGACCATCTATCCGAACCTTCAATCCGCTGCGCAGCACGCATTTCAAATCCAGCGCTTGCCAGAGTGCATTCCTGCCTGCATCCCATACAAACCGACCTATCAAAGATTGCCCCAACGGAGGGACGAGACGCCGTAGCAATGCCTTCATGGAGTCTGTATTCTATACTTCGAAAAGTGCATATCAAGCATGCGGCGCCCTTAGCGTACCTGGACGCTTATACCTCCGACATTCCTGCGCTGTACACCCAGCAGGATTTCGAGAAGGCCCTGCAGGCGGCGGGTTTCGGAAAAAGAAAGCAGTGGCAGTCATTTCTTTCCGGCTCTCTGGTCCACCACACCCGCAGAATTTTGGGAAGAATGGCCCGTAACATACGGTCAGGGAGCGGCAGCAGCCTGTTATGCCTGATGATGGGCCCCGCTGCTTTTCGTCTGGTCCCCGACGGTATCCTGAACCGGTGTTCTCTGCATTGTTGGGACACATGGCCCGAGAACTTCGTTCGCTGGGACTCCTTATTCATGCGGTTCAGGACGGAAGTGACTTTCTTCACCTCGACTCAGGCGCGGGATCGCTTCCAGGCCCGGTTTCCTTCCATGCGCTGTCACTGGATTCCGGACGGAAGCTCGCCCGAATTACATGTACCGGATAAGCCGCTGACCGGCAGGCGGATTGACGTCCTCGAAGTCGGCAGACGCTATGATCGCTACCACGATGCAATCTCGACCTGCCTTGTAAGGATGAAAGCCGTTCATTTGTTCGAACAACCGCCCGGCCAGATTGTCTTTAGCGACCGGGACGCACTCATACAAGGACTGGCGGATTCAAGAATCGTTGTGTGCTTTCCCTCATCGATCACTATCCCGGCGCGAGCCGCAATCGAAACGATTACGCCGCGATACTTCGAAGCGATGGCGTCTGGTTGTCTGATTGTGGGCCATTGCCCCGCAGACCTGAAGCAGTTGTTTGGCTACAATCCGGTCATCGAGGCCGACATGGACAACGCGGCTGGGCAGATTGGGGAGATCATACGCAACATTGAGAGCTATAAGCCTCTTGTGGAGAAAAACCTTACAACCATCAAGGGCCACACCTGGCTCCATCGGGCCATCGCTATAAGGCGCATCCTCGAAGCTCAAAACCTCGCGGACTGAAGCGCGCGCAATCTGTCGGTGCCCTTGAGCGCGACCAGATTCCGGGCTGCTTCGAAGTCGCCAGGTCGGCTGGCGGGGGAAAGTCTTGCCCTTTTATCAAACGCGAACCATGCGTAGCCAAGTGAGACAAGATAATCCCAGATCTCAATAGCTTTATAGTCGAAGGCGGCGGTATTGCAGTCCGCCATTTCGATGATGATCGCGGGTCCGTCTTCTCCGCCTAGTATCGAATGTGCACCCCGGAGGGCCGGCAATTCGGCCCCCTCGATATCGATTTTCAACATATCTATGTGCTTTATTGCATTCTCCTGCGCATATAAATCGAGTGTGGTGACCTTCACTTCGTCATACCCCGTGATTCTGCCGTAGGGGTCCGCGCTCCTTCCCAGAGAGCCATAGACCTCCGCCCCAGGCAGATATCGGGAAAGCCGGCCGGTGCCTTCAAGATTCGAGAGCGCGGCATTGTTCAGGGTGCAAATCCCGTTCAATGAGTTCAGCGTTACGTTGTATGACAACTCGTTGAACATTCGCATGCTCGGCTCGAAGCTGTGAACCTGCCCTGACGCCCCCACCCGTTGGGCCGCGAGAAGAGTGTATTGACCTAGGTTCGCCCCGGCGTCCACAAAAACCATTCCGGGTCTGAGGAAGCTCAGAACGAGTCGGACTTCCGATCGTTCGAATACACGATACCGGTATATTTGAGCTCCGATGACGTCTTTCGAATATATTCTGACTTTAAGCGGGTTTTCCTCACCCAGCGCCGTAATAATCGGCCGTGAAGGCCCCGCGCCATACCGAAGCTTCCATGCTATCGCCCGTGGATGCAGGCTGCGAACGATTGCGCCGACAATGCGCCTGATGTTCCGGTAGAAGTAATTCAATCGGCCACCACCGGGGCGCCGTTCACCAGAGACGCATTCAGCCGAACGCTCGCAGTGAAGCGATGAAGCGTCCAGAGGACGTAAATTGTGCAGAGGCCGATTCCCACCGAAAGACTCATACCGACAAAAACAACTGTTAAGGTTCCGGCTGTGATCACGAACATACCCATTGTCAGGAAAGTGCCCACCCATTGAATCACCGCCGACAAGAAACAGCGTCTTGCCTCACCTAAGCCCATGAGGATGTAATAAGCGGGCACGCAAAGGAGACTTAAGAACGATCCGATCAGCATGATGCGGAATATCGGCGTGAACCCTTCCTGAAACTGACTGCGCAGCCAGATCCTCAGAACCGGCCTCGCAAATACCAGAAGTGTCGCGTAAAGAGGCAGTCCCAGCCGGAAGATCAGCTTCATCCCGGCACGGTTTAAAGTGTCGGCTCTCTTTCTGCTGTGCCACGCCAGCCCCGCACCAAGCCTGCTGATCTCCGGCATCATGGCGCGTATTCCACTTTCCAGAAGACTCCTGATCTTCATGCTCGATCCAAAGGCTATTTCGTATAACGGCAGCGCCGCAATGCCGGCATATCTGGAGATAAGGACGCGGTTAATCGGGGTGAGTGTCATGTTTACCAGCGAACTCCCGAAAACCCAGCTGCCAAAGCCGAGCATCTTCGTAAGTCCGCTTACGGTCAGACCATCAAGACACAGCAATTTCGACCCAACTTCTCTGCGTACTTTGGCGAGACTCAGCAGGTGCATGGTCATGTATGCGAGGAAATTGCCAATCAGGAGGCTGAAGACGCCATATCCCCGAAGGAGCAGAATCGCGGATATGGTTACTGTGACGGACTGCCCGATCGCGCGATAGTAGCTTTCGAGATCGGTTCGGCCCAGTCCAACCACCGCCGCATTCATCGATTCCACTATGAATACGTAAGCGGAAAGCACAGCTACGAAAGGGAGCAGCTCCAGCATTAGCCGCGCTTCACCGCCGCTAAGTCTGAAAAGATCGACTATTTTTTCTCTGAGTAGTAACACCGCGCAAAGCGCAGATACACTGCTCAGCGTAAGGGCTATCCAGGCAGTTGTAAGGCAGCGCCGCACAGCGGTGAAGTCGCCGGATCCATGCGACTCGGCGACGAACTTACTCACAGCCGGGTTAATACCGAAATTGCCCAGTTGCGCGAAAGTAAGAACTGTGGAAACGGCCAGCCAGACGCCGTATTGCCGGTAACCCAGGAAATGAAGGTATATCGGGTATGACAAGAAGCTAAGAAAGGCGCTCACCACGGCCATGCCCGTGCCGATGGCGATGTTTCTGCGCAGTTGGGAGGCTAGCAGCAGCTTTCCGCGAGCTGTCCACCCACCGGCAATTGCGGCCGTCCGCGATCGAACAGAAGGGCCGGCAGGCCCCCTCGAACTGCTGGATCCGCCGGGCGTGGGACTCAAGGTCGCGCGGCTCCGGTTCCCGGGGCTCCAGCCGCCGCGGGACACGCCATCGCTACGGAGGTGACTACTGGAATCGTCGACATGCAGCCAGCGTTGGCGCATGCGGGCGCAGTTGTCGAAGTGAGCGTGCAACCGCTCCCGGAAGGAGCTCGGACTGTGGCATTCCCACTGTCCGCATAAAGCGTCCGCCACGTCCAGGCGTCCGTTCGATCCTTCACGCAGACATCAAAACTTCCGGATACTCCCGGCGCGCCCCTGTCATACCAGATATCTCCATGCCCATGGCTCGCATCACAGGCAGGGGATGTCCTCGGGCCGAGGCCGAGCTTGATGAAGCTCGAATAAGTCTGGAAGGCGGGAAGGTAGCCGCTCGGATCGTCGGCGGGCACCGCCGGCGGGGTCCCGAACCCCCAGGATTTTTCGTCCCCTGAGATTTGCACCCCCCCAAATTTTTCGGGGAAAAATCCGCCCCCGTTAGCGCTCCGGTTATTCAGAATAGTAGTATCCGTTCCGAAGTCGCTGATAGTGTTTCCGTGAGTACTTGTATTTGCATATGCGTTATTGGTAATCTGCGCCCCCGTCACGCCCGAATCGACTGTGATTTGACCGGTTTCCGCGCGGTCCACGGTACATTGATGGCACGGGGCGCGGAGATGCACAAGGTTCATTTGAAGGCCCCCTGAGACATGAATCTGAGCGCCTGAGGCCTCAACGTCGGCGATACAGTTTGTCTCGTTATCCATGTTCAGGATAAAGACGGAAGTGCTGTCCGAGACTTCCACGCCGGTGCTGTTGCCTTCAGACGTTCCCCCGTCTATGGTTACGGGCCCTGCATGTGTCAACTTGATTCCCGAGGCGGCGGGCAGCTTCGAACTCGCGGAACATCGGTTTCCCTCGGGGGTACTGGCCAGATCTTCCACGGACGGGGTTCGAATCGACACATTATTCATGTGATCGAGCCAGATCCCAATTGTCGGCACAATCGTCATAACGCCGTTATATTGTGTGCACAGAACATGATCGAGTAATTGAGTATTGCCGTAGTCTGACAGAAGGCACGTCGGGCCGTCCTTAAGATTGACGTTGGAAACCCGGGCCGAAGGCGCGTTCGAAAGGTGCAGTACGGCCTTTTTTACCTGGCTATTCCCGCGAATCGTGCAGTTCTCGATACTCTGGTTAAACGAAAATTTCGGGCCGTAGGAACCTGTGTACTCCCCCATGGCTATAACGCTGTCAACCGGTTGCGTCCCTGTATACCTGATTTCCGCACCCAATTCACAAGCCAGGTGCAGGTTATTGCCCTGCATTGTGAATTGACCACTCAGGTTGTAAGTTCCCGCCGGAACATATATTCGCCCGGATGCCTTCGCTGCCGTCTTCGCCGCGTTGAACGCCGCCAAGCTGTCACCCTCCCCTGTCGAATCGGCTCCCATATCTAGCACCGAACGATTCCCAGGTGCTGGGACAGGCTTCACAGCGATAGCCTGGCTCCAAATTTCGACTGCCGACAGGAGCAAAGCCCCGATTACGCGTACAACAGTCATAGCCACCCCGAATGAAAATGCTCTCGCGAAGACGACAAGCTCAAGGCGGTGAAACATCCCTGCAGGCGGTGAATTCGCCGGCATCGGGCCGAGGACAGATGATTTTCAGCGGGCTCGTAGCCAGTCACAGCTCTTTTGCCGCATTATTTCAACAACTTGCGCCCAGCACTCGACCAGCTTCGTGTAAACTTCTCATCGTGAACTAATCAATTTGGATTTCATACTCCGGCCCAATAAATCCGCGAAGCGATCCGCGACAGTTTGTGGTGGAATCTTAGTGGCTCTGACCGTACCAGAAAAGGACGCCGGTCAATAGATCTTTCTCAATTGAATATCAAACGGACGCACCCACGTACCAGTGCTGCCCGGAAACCGTCCTCAAAATGACGATCCGCCAGCCAGGCACTAGGCAAGGGCGGAGCCCCTCAGGGCTCCGCTGCCTGCCGCCAGCCTGGAAGACAAAAAATGCAATAGTAAACCCGGGAGATCGCTGAAAACAAACAGCTCGCTTAAAAAACAGAACCCGGCAAGAACCCGGCCAGGACCCGGCAAGAACCCGCCAGAACCCAGCAGGAACCCAGCAGGAACCCGGCGCGGCCTCTCCAATCACAACGAACCCGGGCCAGCGAACGGCTCCTAAGTACGGGCGCCGAAAATCCTCAGTGCGTTCGCGTCCCGATCTCGGCTCGCTTGGGCCGGCCGGCCGGAGCGTATTCGGGCACAATCTCTTCCAGCGCGTCGAAGAATTCCTCGGCGCGGCGGCTCCGGCAGCATCGCCTCAATTTTTCGAGCGCCTCTTCAATGTGCCGCGGCGAGTCCGTGCGGCCCCCGAATACGCGGATTTTTTCATGGTGTGTCGTCAGCAGACTCTCGCCGTCCGCGCTCACTTCCTCGAACAGTTTCTCGCCCGGCCGGACACCCGTAAATTCGATTTTGATATCGTGATCAGGTCTCAGCCCCGACAACAGGATCAGATTTCGCGCCAGATCCACGATTCTGACCGGCGCCCCCATATCGAGCACGAAAATCTCTCCGCCCTTCCCCATCGTCGAAGCCTGCAGCACCAGCTGGCACGCTTCGGGAATAGTCATGAAGAAACGGCACATCTCCGGGTCTGTAACGGTCACCGGCCCGCCCCGCGCAATCTGTTCTTTAAAAATCGGCACCACACTGCCGTTGCTGCCCAGCACATTGCCGAATCGCACCGATACATACCGTCCGGCGGCGGGCTGGAACGACCGCACCACCATCTCGGCAATCCGCTTCGTCGCACCCATCACATTGGCCGGGCGCACCGCCTTGTCCGACGAAATCATCACGAATTCCGCAGCGCCGAAATCGCGCGCCGCTTCCACCACGTTCAGCGTTCCGAATACGTTGTTCTCCACGGCTTCAACCGCGTGCGACTCCATCAGCGGAACATGTTTGTAGGCTGCCGCATGGTAAACCGCCGCTGGCCGGTGCCGCTCGAAGACCTCCCTCAGCCTCGCCGCGTTCTGAATGCTGCCGATCTCGGCATGGAAGGGAACGCCGGGGAAACTTCGCGCAATCTCCGCCTGCAGATAAAAAAGTGGCGATTCGGCAATCTCGAATCCAATGATTGCCGCCGGATGGAAGCGCGCGATTTGACGGCAGATCTCCGATCCGATCGACCCGGCGGCGCCCGTGACAAGAATGACCTTGCCCCGTATCTGCGCCGATATCCGGTCCTGCTCCAGATTGACGGGAACGCGCCCCAGCAGATCTTCCACGGCTACGTCGCGGATCTGGCGCGCCAGTCCGTTCTCGTCGATAATCTCCGCCAGCCCTGGAATCGTCTTGTAGGGCAGAGAGGCCTGCGTGCAGCGCTCGATAATCGCCTTCATCTGCGCGCCATCCGCCGAAGGCACGGCGATCAGCACCATGTCTGCGCCGGTCTTGAGGGCGATGGCATCGAGTACGTCGCCGGTCCCGAACACTTTAACGCCGTGAAGCACGAGTCCCGATTTCCGGGCATCGTCGTCGACAATTCCGCACACGTCGTAAGGCAGCGTGGGGTTCAGGCGCAGATCGCGCAGCAGCGTGGCCCCCGCGCTTCCCGCCCCGTAAACCAGGGTCTGCTTTCTCTTGAGTGCCGACCAGTTGGGACGGCCCAGTTCGGCCGCCATCCGGACTCCCACGCGCAGACCCGCGGCAATGGTCACGCAAAGCAGGAAGTCGATGGCGTAGACAGTCCTCGGTACTCCCGAATTCATCGCCACGAGGATGACCAGTGCCGCTGAAGTGCCCAGAAGATTACTGGCCGCAAGCCGCAGCAGATCGGGAAGAGCGATGTATCGCGCCCAGCGGCGATCCAGCCCCAGCATCCGGAACGCCGCCAGTTTGCAGGTGATCCAGACCGCAAGCGCGATTTCAAGGGGCAGAACGTAATTCGGAGGGATGCTGAAATCGAATCGCAACAGGAACGCGAACACTCCGGCGAACAGCACAGTCGCGATCTCGATCAGGTACACCGCGATCCAGCGGCCCCAGCCCGCGACAAAAGAGAATGCCGCGGTTCGCGATCTAGACAACGGCAGCCGCTCCCGGGTTTGCGCTGCACAACGCCGCGCTGGTCACAATTTCGATCACCTCAGACTGTTCGGCTTCCGTCAGACTGCTGGAACTGGGCAGGCAGATGCCCCGCCGATACAGATCCGCCGCTACTTCGCCGCCAATGCATTCGCATCCCTTGTAGAGTTCCTGCAGATGCATCGGCTTCCAGACTGGCCGGGATTCGATTCCCCGTTCGAGCAGCCGGTCGATCAGCTGGTCGCGCGTGCAGCCGAATTCGGCCTCATCGATCAGGAAACAGCTCAGCCAGTGCGTTGCAAGGCTTGTCGTCGATTCGGGCATGAACGTGATCCCACTCAGCTTTGCGAATGCATCGCGATACCGGAAGGCCACGGCCCGGCGCTCCTGGACGCGGCGGTCCAGCACCTCCATCTGGCCACGGCCGATTCCTGCGAGCACGTTGCTCATCCGGTAGTTGTACCCAAGTTGGGAGTGGTTGTACTCGATTCCCGGGTCCTTAGCCTGAGTGGACCAGAAGCGCGCCCGTTCCACCATTTCCTTGTCCGGGGAGACCAGCATGCCGCCGCTCGATGTCGTAATGATCTTATTTCCGTTGAAAGAGAAGACCCCGACCGCGCCCATCGATCCGGCCGGCCTGGCTTTATAAAAAGCCCCGGCGGCCTCTGCGGCGTCCTCCAGAACGGGCACATGGAATCGTTGGCAGACATTCAGGATCGGGTCCATGTCGGCGCAATGCCCATACAGATGGACCACGATGATCGCCTTCGGGAGCCGGCCGCTTCTCGCCCTCTCTTCGAGTGCCGTCGTGAGCAGCACGGGGTCGAGATTCCAGCTTTTACGGTCGCTGTCGATGAAAACGGGCTTGGCGTCCAGATAGAGAATGGGATTCGCCGACGCCGCAAACGTCAGATCGGAACAGAAGACCTCGTCCCCGCGTTCCACGCCCAGAAGACGAAGGCCGAGGTGGATAGCTGCTGTTCCACTGGCAAGGCCGACCGCTGGCAGTCCAATACGGCGCGTGAATTCCTTCTCGAATTCATCCAGGTTCTCGCCTTTGGTCGTGATCCAGTTTTTGTCAAAGGCATCCTCGACATACTGTCGCTCGGTGCCGCCCATATGCGGGACGGACAAATGAATTCTTATATTCAAATCGCGAAAATCGGGCAGGCTACCGCCCGTTCACCACCATGCCCAGCGTAGTAAAACTACTAGTTAACGGGAAATAGTGCCACCGATTATTATATCCACCGAAGTGACCCGGCGTGGATGTTGAATGTCGAATTGTTCCCGGTTATTCGCTGCGAATGGTTTGCTGGAGCATCGTATAAAGCACCCCGAGCAACAGCACGGAAGCCACTGCATACACAAGAATCTGACCCTTCGAGCGCTTCCACTTGATTTTCCTTCTGAGCTCGATAACCTTCCGTTCCTCCCGCGTACGGAGCGTTGACGACTTCTCACCGGCCCGGTAAGCGTAAAAGCGGGCGCTGCACGCATGGCAGCGATACGGAATCATTTGGAAAATACGCAGAACTCGGTCCTGAACGCCGTGCCTGTGTGATCGATGAGCTTCAGTTTTTTTGCATTTGGGACAAATCATACGATTTTTTTCTTTATCCCCGGAATTGCCACCATCGCCGGGTCGCGGCTGCGGGAAGCCTGTCGCTCGAAACGAATTGGCTGCGGACGATTTTACCGGGATTTTCCGTGAAAAGCAGGTCCGCGATCTCGGAGCCGTAGCGCTGACTGACTGCGTCGAATGCCTGATCGAGACGCGGATGCCGGTGTACCGGATCGTGTGCATCGCTGGCGATCACGTGCACCATTCCCCTGGCGAGCAGCTGATGGGCGGCCGCTTCCGCCTTCTTGCCGAAGCCCCCGAGCACCGACAGCGCGGTCACCTGGACCAGGCACCCGAGTTCCACCCAGGCATCCAGCTTCGCCGTCTCCTTGCGCAGAATCGGATTGCGTTCCGGATGCGTGACGATGGGCACCAGGTCGACGCGCAGCAGTTGATCGAGGATCTTATCCATGGCGCCTGAGATGTGAAGGTCGGAGCACTCCACCAGCACGTAGCGCCCTCCGCCGATCGAATATTTCCGGGGATTTTCCAGCGCCTCCACAATGTTGTCGTAGCTCAGGTGCAGATCGCAGCCGCGATGAATCTTCGGGACGCCCCCCGTCTTTTCCGTCAGCAGCTGGATTCTTTCATCGATCAACTCCGGCTGATATTCGAACTCGCCGTTGGAATGAGGGGTGGCCACGATGTCGGTCGTTCCCGCATCGGCGGCAATTCGCAGCATTTCGAGGCTGACCTCCTCGCTGGGAGAGCCATCGTCCATTCCCCACAGGACATGACTATGAATGTCGGTCACTGGATATAATTTATTATGGTCGCATCGCGCGCTGACTTTTCGCTTCTGTTGAACGGCGAACGGATCATCGCTGAGGCGCAGACCGCGATGATCGAATATGGTGAATCGCAGTGCGGTTACTGTACGCCCGGATTCGTCATCGGCATGGTGGAGGCTCAATCCAATGGGGATCGCGACGTCCATTCGCTCGGCGGGAATCTCTGCCGATGTACCGGGATGCTGCCGCTTAGGCTTCCGAACCTCGTCAGCCGCCTGGCCACGCTTGCGGAGTGCTTCGAACTGATGCGATCCGATCCGGAAGCCACCTTCGTCGCTGGCAACACGGACTACGGCATCGAAACCAATCTTCGCGATCGCCGCTCCACCGTTCTTCCGGGCCTATCGTCAGACGGCGCTTGTGCAGGGAGAGGTGCTGGCCGAAGCGCTTGGCATTGCCATCGACGCCGTGCGGGTGATGCCAATGCGCACCGATAAAGTCCCGAATACCTCCGCGACCGCGGCCTCGGCGGGAACCGACCCGAACGGTGCGGCGGTTTCGGAAGTCGAGATCGATGGCTTTACCGGGGAGCAGAGAATCCTGCGGGCGGACCTTTTGCAGGATGTGGGCGATTCCGTCTCGCCGCTGATCGATCGCGGCCTCCGGGGCGGTGTGGTGGAGATAGACAGCCCGTGTACATCGGAGCGCATCTTCTGGGCGATAAAGAGAGCGAAAGGGATGCGCAAGCCTCACCCGGAACCAGTCGCCGGGGTGGTTCACGGATGACGGGACCGGTGCAGATCCTGCGCGCGTCCATCTTTAATACCCCCCAAAACCCGTTCGACTTTTCCGATGCTCTGGTAGCCATTGAAGATGGCGGGCTCGCCGTTGCCGAGGGTTGCATTGCGGCCTGCGACGACTACAGCCGCGTCTCCCGGCAATTTCCCGATGCGGCCGTCCGAGACCTGCGCGGCTCGTACCTGCTCCCCGGATTCGTCGATACTCACGTGCACTACCCGCAGGTGCGGATTCTCGGTGGTCTGGGATATTCAGTACTCGATTGGCTGCAGGGCCTCACCCTGCCGGAGGAGGCCAAACTCGCGGACACGAAATATGCGAACCAGATTTCGGGCGAGTTTTTGCAGCAGCTAAAGTCGCACGGCACCACGACCGCACTGGTATTTGGCGCTCATTTCGAGAGCGCGATGACCTGCTTTTTCGAAGCCGGCGGGCAAAGCGGATTGCGCATCATCAGCGGGCTTGTCTTGTCGGATCGTGGTCTGACTCCGGCGTTGCAACAGACTCCCGAAGCTGCCTATGAACAGAGCAAGTCGCTCATCCGGCGGTTCCACCGGAAAGGCCGGCTCGCCTACGCGGTCACCCCGCGGTTTGCGCTTTCCGCCAGTGAGCCGATGCTCCAGGTGTGTGAAGCGCTTCGCCGCGAAGATGCGTCACTCCACTTCACCACTCACGTCAACGAAAACCCGCGCGAAGTGGAAGAAGTGGCCCGGCTCTTCCCATGGGCTGCGGATTACCTTGCGGTTTACGAGCGCTACCATCTCGCGGGGCGGCGTTCCATCTTTGCGCACAACATCCATACCTGCGATTCGCAGCTGCACCGGCTCAGCGTGCATGGCGCAGCCATCGCCCACTGCCCCTGCAGCAACGCGGCGTTGGGAAGCGGCATTTTTCCTATGAAGCATCATCTCGACGCGCGGGTGCGGTTCGCGCTGGGGAGCGACGTCGGCGGTGGCACGGGCTTCGGCATGATGAAAGAAGCGCTGCAGGCGTATCTGCTGCAGAGAGTCGCGCCGCAAGCGATGACGCTCAC
The DNA here is from genome assembly GCA_040003745.1 of Terriglobia bacterium. Taxonomy (GTDB): domain Bacteria; phylum Acidobacteriota; class Terriglobia; order Bryobacterales; family Bryobacteraceae; genus BOG-234. The sequence continues at coordinate 3,799 of JBDUBZ010000034.1, read as the reverse complement.
CGCCGCGCAGATGTTGTATCTGACGACGCGAGCCGGGGCCGAAGCTTTGGATATGGACGCGGAGATTGGAGATTTCACGCCGGGCAAGGCGGCGGATCTGGTGGTGCTTCAGGCACCGCAGAAGAGCCCTCTGGCGGGCGTGCTTGCGGCTAAAGTCGACCCCGCCCGGGCGCTTGCTGCTATCTTCACTCTGGCGGGTTCCGAATGCATTCGCGAAGTACAAGTCGGTGGGGAAGTGATCTATGACATTGCAGCAAATTAATCGCATGGGCCTGACCCGTTTCACCGAAACGCTGGGTCCGGTGTTTGAGCATTCCACCTGGGTGGCCGAGGGCGCGTGGCACGACCGCCCGTTTTCTACCCTTGATGAGCTTCATACGCGAATGGTGGCGGAGGTGGCCGAAGGATCGAGACAACAGCACCTTACGCTGTTGCGGGCGCATCCGGATCTGGGGTCGCGCGCGCGTATGAGTGCCGCATCCACTACCGAACAGGCGGGCGCCGGCCTGGACAGTCTGAGCGAGAGCGATTACAATCGGCTTCTTCAGATGAACGCGGAATATCGGGAGAAATTTGGTTTCCCCTTTGTATATGCCGTTCAGGGAAGCGACTCGTCAGCCATTTTTGAAGCTCTGGAACGGCGTCTCGCCGCGCCGCCTGAAGTCGAAGTCGAGGAGGCGCTGGCGCAGGTTTACCGCATCGCTCGTTTCCGGCTTGAGGAAGCCGTTGCGTGAACCGATTCGCGAGCGGACCGAAGACGAACTACTACGGCAAGGGCGACGTGATCGCCTGCCGGCTCTATCGCGATGGGCGGCACCCCGCCGTGTTCGGCCAACGTGAAAATCCTGATTTATGGGGAAGCCTTCTGGCGCACGTACACCCCGGGCGATAACACTTCATTGATCGCGACCGACTCGATGAAAAACTTCATCCAGCAGGAAACGCTGAACTTCGAAGGCAGCGATTTGGAATCATACCGCCGCTTTCTCGCGGAGAAGGTTCTCTCGATCTATTCGCAGGCTGAGGGCGCGCAGATCTCCGCTTCCGGGATTCCCTATGACACGGTCGAAGGGAGCACCTCAGCATTCACTCCGGGCGGGCCGGAACGTGCTTTCGCGACCATCGAAATGTCTCGCGGGCAGACCATTCCAGATCGGGCATCGAAGGATTCCGGCTGCTGCGGTTGAACGGCAGTGCCGTTAAGGGCTTTGTCCGCGACCAGTACACGACTCTCCCCGATATCGAGAACCGCCCGCTGCACATGTGGCTCGATCTTGATTGGGTTTATCCCGAACCGCTGGCCGTCTTCGGCGACGTGCGCCGCATCGTTGCGCGACACGTTCTGCTGTTTCGAATCGGGCAGCATTCGGCAGATCGTTTATCAGATGGGGCAACGCATTCTCGAAGAGATTCCCTCCATTGTTGAAGTGAATCTGGAAGCTGATAACCGGACCTGGGACACCATTTCCGAACAAGGCAGTTTCGAACAAGGCAGTGCCGCCGGAGTTTTTACGGAAGCCCGGCCGCCTTACGGCTGCCCCGGGCTCTCGCTGCGGAGATAGATTCTGGCGCGGATTTCCACCCACGTTCTGGACATTGCCAGGGCAACCGGTGGAAGGAATGGTCATGCGGCTATCCCACGAAAGTGTGCTTCTGGGGTCGCAGACCACGAGCGCGGATGGCCGAACAACCGAACCGGTGCTGAGCGGTGAGAGCCTGCAAACACCGCGGGTCATGAACGTCATTGGCTGGTGCAGGGAGATCGCCCTTTTCTGTCGGAGACGATGCGGGGCGTCCATCAGGTCATTGGCGGATGGATGAGGGAAGTCGGGATACAGGCTGGGTAGATGCGGCGGCGGGCATCCCGCCGCGCCGCGCGGCATTGGTATCGCGAATGTCGCTTGCGAGTCTGGAAAAGACCTGCGCTGAGATCGCTCATCGGCGAGGCGTCTCGATTACACGGGACTTCATCAACCGCGACGACCCGGCGACGTGCGACGCCAAGGTTGTAGCGGCCGTGGAGGCGGGCTTGCAACGGGCTCAAAATTCCGTATGATTTGATGGTGAGCCGCGCCTATCACGATTCCCTGTTCATGCCGCGAATCTGCCCCACCGCGATGATTTTCATCCCCTGCTTGAAAGGGATGAGCCACCGGCTGGAGGAATACGCCTCGGCCGAGGCAATGGCATGACCGCGCCGCCGCTCATCGACATCAACGCCGATCCCGCGCTTTCAAGAGCACTCGATATCGCGGCGTTTGTTGGGCAGGCTGAGTCCGACACAGTTAACGTCAGTTATTCGTCTCTCTTCATAGGGCTTCTATGGACGGACGATCCGACGTCGGTCTGGCTGGAGCGAAGACTGGACGCGAGGGCTGACGGCGGGTCCGCGATCTTCAAGGGCCGCAAGATTGACAGAGGCCAGCGCGGCAGCATCCTTGGCCTGGTGGACTCAGGGAGATCGCCAAGCCCGCATTCCGACCCGCTGAGCATTTCGGCGCGCACTGTTCTCGAGGAAGCTCGGTCGCTGGCAACGGAGGCGAACCTTCCGGCCGATGCCCCACTGGGCACGCGGCATGTCGCAGCGGTCTATTTCTTTCGTAACCCGCCGGGACACAACACGCAGTTCCACTCGGAATGGGGCTTCGAGAAAGAAGAGTGGCGGCGCGCATTTGCGCGGTTCATCGAGAAGCAGTATCCGAGTGAAGCGCCGGCGTGGGCACAGGTGCTCTCGGGATATGTGTCGACGCAGGATCCGGTCGACGAGCGGCTGCCCGGGTCGCTGTTTGGATCGTATGCGTTCGACAACGAGGCGGTGCTGGTCCTGCGTACGCTGGAATTCCTGTCGAGTCTAAAAACACCGGCGTACCTTGGGTCCGCGGGGTTGCTCGATACCCTGGCAGGCGCCCGCAGCGTGCCGGACGGTGCCGCATTCGCAGACCTCGCGGCGGACCGCCTGGGAATCAAGATCCCATGGATTTCGTCACCCAACTCTTCCCCGTTTGGCACCGCCGGGATCTCGCTTCAGATTTCGCGCGGTCTCAAAAAAATTCTGGACATGTCCCGGTCGATGGCGCGTTCCACCACGGGAACGGCCGTGGTGGGAGTGCGCCACCTGATCGCCTCCATCCTTGTCGATCCAGGTTCGAGTGCCAACCAAAAGCTGGTCACCTCGGGCCTGAGTCTGCCGATGCTGCGCGAGAGACTGCTCAAGACTTTCTCGCGCCGCTGGCTGAACGACGATGGCTTGCAATGGCGCCAGATCCTGGTTGGTTCTACCATCCCCACAGTCACGGATATCAATCCGGACTCCGCCGATAAAGGCGACGATCGTCTGAATGTCACGCGCTACGCGCGCGCCTTTGCAACTCTGATTGCAGCGGATCGTGTGAGCCCGCCGCTCTCCGTTGGAATCTTTGGCGACTGGGGATCTGGCAAGAGCTTTTTCATGCGGTTGATGAGCGAGCACACGCAGGCCGTGGCCGCCTTTGAAGACCGCGGCAGTGACGGCAAACGGCTGTTCTGCCGCAACGTTGTGTCGATCCGTTTCAATGCATGGCATTATGCGGAGACTGAGCTGCTGGCCAGTCTGGTGCAGACCATCCTGCTTGGCTTGAGGGAGGCCATTGTCGGGAAAGGCGGCGAGGATTCCGATCTGATGGACAAGGTTTTGGCAAAGCTGGAGATCGCCAAAATCGCCCGTTCGGAAGCGGAGGCACGCCTGGACGCGGCGCGGGCGGAGCAGATGCAGAGTGAGATCCTGCTGAACCAGGCGCAGGAGGAGGCGGACGAAAAGGCT
>JBDUBZ010000304.1:0-5133 GCA_040003745.1 Terriglobia bacterium | reverse complement strand
GCCTGACCCGGAATGCGATCTGGACTATATCCCAAACCAGGCTCGCAATGCCGAATTCGAATTCACGATCTCGAATTCATTTGCCTTTGGCGGGTTGAATGCAGTGCTCGCATTCGGTCGGATTTAGCCGAATTCACGGTGAGACAGGAACGTTTTGGCGCTTTGTCGATACAGGTTCCAGTGATTGGCCAGGGAACCTGGAACATTGAGAAAACCAGCGCTCCGGAAGCTGTAAAGACACTCCGCCGCGGGATCCATCTGGGAATGACCCACATCGATACGGCAGAGATGTATGGCTCGGGGGAAGCCGAAGGAATCGTGGGAGAGGCTTTGCGGGGCCTGCGCGAACGGGTCTTCCTGGTATCGAAAGTTCTACCGGGAAACGCCACGGAAACCGGCACGATTGCCGCCTGCGAGAAGTCGCTCGCAAGACTCGGTACAGACCGTCTCGACTGCTATCTGCTCCACTGGCGGGGACGGCATCCGCTCGAGGGCACTGTCCGCGCCTTTGAAAAACTGCAGGCCGAAGGCAAGATCCTTTCCTGGGGCGTCAGCAACTTTGACGTTGAAGATCTGGAAGAACTCAACCGTCTCGCGCCGCGTGGCCGTGTGGTTTGCAACCAGGTTCTGTATCATCTGGAAGAGCGCGCGATTGAACACGCGGTCATCCCATGGTGCGAGACGCACGACGTCGCGGTTGTCGCCTATAGCCCTTTCGGATCGGGAAGCTTCCCCAAACCCGAGTCGAAATGCGGCCGCGTTCTGAGGCAACTCGCCGAGGCCCACGGTGCCAATCCGCGCCAGATCGCCCTGTCTTTTCTTACTCGCCGGCCCGCGGTTTTCGCTATCCCCAAGGCAGCACAGGCTGGCCATGCGGCTGAAAACGCTTCGGCGGGAGACCTGAAACTGACGCCCGAAGAGATTTCATCGATCGAGGCCGCATTCCCGCTCGGTCGGCGCCCTCGCTCGCTCCCCATGATTTGAGGCGCCTACTGGACTGAAACTGTAACGGTGGCTGGACTGACCTGCCCCGCTACAGTCACGATAATAGGAACCTGTCCGGTAATTCCGACCGGCAAGCGCAGATTTAACTGGACCACCCCTGCGACTTCACCCCCCGCATTGCCCGCGTACAGGACGTTAGCGGGCTGACCATCAATCGTCACTGAAACGTCTGAGCTAAGCGGCGCCGCTTCCGTGGCAATCCTGCCTGTAGTTGCCGGCGGATTGGTCCGCCCACCGCCAGTGCCATAAACGACAACCACAGAGCCAGCCTTCGCCGGATTATCGGGCGTGTTGAGAGTGTAATCGTCGTTTAAGATCGCACCCGGTCCCCGGCCGGAAGCGTCCGCCGAAAAAACTCCGGGAACCGCCGCCGCCATCGGCACAGTCTGGGGCGCCGCCGGGACGCCGTTAAAGCTAAGTTGCACAGTAGCGCTGGCTGCTCCGGCAATCTCATAAGGAACGATCACGGCCACGGCGCCAGCCGACTCGTAAATCACTGGGCCGGGCACGCCGTTGAATGTTACAGTCGTGCCATCCACGTTGCCCGGTAACGAATCCGTGGCGTCAAAAGCGGAATCTACCACATCCTGGGACCCCAGACTTTGCCCGAAAATCGCGAGAATCTCACCGGGAGCGATCGCCCCGCCAGCGTAGCTCGCAGCATTCACGATTCCCGTGACGACCGGCAGGGGCACGATGCCCGTTTTAACCCCATATACAAAGAGTTGGTTGTCCATCGTGGGCATGAAGACCTTGCCATCGGCGACCGTGGGATTCACAAACTTCACAAAGCCGCCGATCGAATCCGCGCCGCTCATGTCGCTGTTCCACAATTCGGTGAGATCGTCGGCGTTATACGCGTGGAGGACCCCGTTTGACGGCAGCGGCCACCCAGTTGGAGCACTGACCCAGAGGATACCCGTTCCATGGGTATAACCATTCGCCGAAATCGTCATGCCCTGAAAGGCAACGGCGAATTCCGTCGCGCTTTGGGCAACGGGATTGGCGGATAGTTGATTATTGGCGAGCAGGTACTCAGTCACTGGCTGATTGGAGGTATGAAGGTAGACCAGTGGCCCGTCCGGGCGATTCCACAGAGCCATATTGAAGATACCGAAATTGCCGGTGTCGATACTCTGCAAGGCCTGGGAATCGCTCGAGCTGCTGTGCCCCAGCGCGGACTTATTCAGCAGATAAATCACGCCTTGTTTACCGCCGGTAACCAGCAGATTCGATCCCGGAATCAGCATCGCTCCCGCCGACCCCAGATCGTCGTCGCTGTCATTCAGAGTCTGCACGTTGGCTGGCGAGAAGTAGTCCGCCACCGCGTTGGCGCCGGAATTCAGACGCACCACACTGTCGGAAAAATTAACGTTATCGTCGGTATCGCCGTTGCTGGTTACGGCGTAGATCGTGCCATCATCGTCAGCCGCAGGACCCCGCCCGGATTGCCAGATCGCACCGCCCCCGCCCGCCGGAGTTACGTTGAACGCCGATATTTGCTCCTGAACATTCGATGCTTTGTATCCGAGCAGCCATCCATGATAGGGCGCATCGTCTCCGTGGGAACCGAAAGTCACGTAAACCACACCATTCGACAGCAGCAGCGCAGGGCGCTGGATATGCTGCGACGCAACAAATAGCACCTTCCCATCGGCTGAGCTATCGCCGTTCCCCGTCACGCGCGCGTTGATCGTTGCCGGCCCGGAGAACTTCTCCCCACCCGTCGTTATATCCAGTGCATGCAGACGATAAAGGTAAGTCTCGTTCTCAAGAGTGGCGGCGACGACATACAAGGTCCCGGTCGCCCGGTCGATTACCGGCGTACCCAGGATTCCGTTTTCCGGATCAATGTCGGAATAAACGCCTGTGTCCGACTGATAATTCGATACCGGCACCGATGGACCGAGATTTACGGTCCAAAGGGGAGTTGCGGGCGTATCCGAATCGAAAGCGTATACCGAATTATGCATTGTCGCGACAAAGACAACGTTGTGCGTACCTTTGTTCGGGATTGCAACGTTCTGCAGGTAGAGCGGTTGGGCATAGATCTGTCCGTCAACCGACAGCGAGAACAGTTTTCCAAAGCTGGAAGGCTGGACGTTTGAAGTCTGGAGGATTATCTCGCCAAGATTCGCATTTGTGCGCGAGTTATCGTAGCCTCCCGTCCAGACATCCTGACCAAAGACGGCGGTACACAAGAATGTGAAAAAAACAGCTCCGACTTGCGCTGCGAGAGTTAGTTTAGTTCTTTGCATCCGAGCCGCCACGCACCTGAAACGCAATCGCCCAAACAGCGCTGCGTAAATAGCAAGGGCCTCTGTCCGGATCACCCGCAACAAAGACCCACACTGGCTTGGTGTTTCTAACGGCTTAAGGGTTTCAAAAACTTTATCTGGATTGGATGCGAAGCGGGTACAGAATTTCAATAGGATCAATAGAAATTATTTTCCATTTTCCCTGGAACTTTTTTAGTTTTAAGCGGACGCGCTCGCGCCGCCGTTCGCTGGCCCCACCGCCCAGCGATTTCAATTGCATATACCAGTCCGCATCGAGCACCGTAAGGCCATCCGTCTCGCTTTCCTCAACGACGTCAATGGCGCATAGGATCTCGTTCTGAGCCGTCAGAGCACTGATATTCTCTTCAATCGTCCCAAAAGTCTTCATACCAGAATCGAAGACTGCGAGCGCGCCGCTGGCGTTGTTTTGGCTGAGAGCAGAAGCCAGGCGGGCAATAACCGGAGTTGTCGGTGATGCTGAGGGTGATGCGGAGGGGGCGGCCGGCCCTGGCCCGTCCTGAGCTCCCAGCGGTCCCGCAAATGAAGAAAGGACCGCCAGAAGCACTACTCCACTCTTTAATCTATGTACGATAACTCGCATTAATATGGATGTAATCTTCCGTGAGATCGCACGTCCAGAAAGTCGCGGTGCCCTTCCCTTTTCCCGCAATCCGAAACACGATTGACACATCCGTATCGTCGAGCCGCTGCTTCATGTCGAGTTCATCGAATGGCGCGGCCAGCCCGTTGCGGCAGACCTTAACGTCCTGCAGCGTGATCTCTATGGTATTGGGATCGAAGTTGACACCCGAGTTTCCGGCCGCGGCAAGAATGCGCCCCCAGTTCGGATCGGAGCCAGCGATGGCGGTCTTCACTAATGGCGAATTCGAGATGGATCGGGCAATGGCCGCGGCTGAAGCGTCGCTAACCGCACCATGCACTTCGACGGAAATTAATTTCCTCGCGCCTTCACCGTCGCGCACAATCTGGCGAGCCATCGACTGCAGCGTTTCCGTGAGCGCTTCTTCAAACACGCTCATCTCCTTCGGATCGGGACGGACCGCTGAAGCGCCGTTCGCCATCACCACCAGCGTGTCGTTCGTCGAAGTGTCGCCATCCACCGAAATGCGGTTGTAGCTCAGTTCCGCGGCCCGCACTAGCATCCGCCGCAGCAGCGTTTGTGGAATCACGGCATCCGTCATGACAAAGCCAAGCGTGGTTGCCATGCGTGGATGGATCATTCCGGAGCCCTTGGTTACGCCCGCTATACGGACAGCGCCGCGGCGCAAGGCTACCTCCCGCGATGCGCCTTTCGGTTGCAGGTCCGTCGTAAGAATGGCGCGCGCCACCTCCGGCAGCAGATTATCGTCAAGCTTATCCACCAGTTCCTGCAGCTTATTGAGAATCAGGTTCTCATCGAGCTCCACCCCGATTACGCCGGTCGAAGCCGGCAGAATCTGATTGGGCTGCAGTTTCAGCAGCTTCGCCAACGCCTTCGTGGTGCTGGCCGCAACCTTGTCGCCCGATTTGGTGGCGCAGTTGGCATTGCCGGAGTTCACCAGAATCGCGCCGCACACGCCTTTCGAGGCGCGCATGTTGGAACGCGCCAGACGCACGGGCGCCGCCTGCACTTTATTGGTCGTAAATACGGCGGCGGCGGCCGCCGGCACGCCGGAAACGATCAGTGCAAGGTCGTCTTTCTCCTGTTTGCGAAGGCCACCGTAGGCGGTGGAATATTTAAATCCAAGCGGTAGATCGAAGGGTCTCATCTTTTAGTTTTCTTACGTCCGGCAATGTTGATCATCGCCCCAATTGCTCCGTTTGTGTAAGTCTATGCCCGCGGGCGAAA
>JBDUBZ010000033.1:0-17407 GCA_040003745.1 Terriglobia bacterium | reverse complement strand
CGCGCCATGCTTGCGAATTCGTCCATCAGGATTGAGAGCGCTCGCTTCAAGGCCCCCGAAACCGATATCACGCTCGATGGCGCCATCGCCCTGAGCGACCGGTCTGAGCTGAATCTGCGAATGCACGGGACTATCAGCATGGCGGTGGTTCAAACGTTGAATCCAGATCTGGCGGCGACTGGCAGCGTCACCATGGATGCTTCCATCAAGGGCGGCTGGCTGACCCCGGATGTTTCGGGCCACGCTACCATTCACAACGCCGACTTCCATTACAGCGACTTCTCGAACGGCTTGACGGGCGGGAACGGCGAGCTCACGTTTAGCGGTTCGCGAGCTACAATCCAGTCGTTCACGGCGCAATCGGGTGGTGGCCGGGTGGATGTGTCCGGGTTTGCGACGCTGAGTGGCGGCGTGCTCGGCTTCCGTGTGGAGGCGCGGGCGCGCGACGTGCGCGTGCGGTATCCGGAGGGGATCAGTTCCGTCTCCGACGCCGATCTGACCTTCGCGGGAACATCGGAACGGAGCCAGACGTCGGGCACCATTACGGTGCATCGGATCTCGATCAATCCGAAGTCCGACGCCGCGACCATTCTTGCCAATTCCGCCGCACCCATTCAGACGCCGGCGTCGAGGAAAGGGTTGGCATCGAACATGAACCTCGACGTCCAGATCTCGACTGCCGCCGACGTAAGCCTGCAGACCAGTGTGACTCAGAGCCTGCAGGCCGATGCGAATCTCCGGCTGCGCGGCACGGCCACGAACCCGGCACTGCTGGGCCGCATCAACGTCACCCAGGGGGAAATGGTGTTCTTTGGGAACAAGTATTCGATCAACACGGGCTCAATCTCGTTTGTGAATCCCGCGAAGATCGATCCGATTTTGAATATCGATCTGGAAACCAAGGCTCGCGGTGTGGATGTGATTCTTACCGTGGCAGGACCGATTACCAAACTGAGTCTTAGCTACCGCTCGGATCCGCCGCTGCAGTTTTCCGATATTGTGGCACTGCTGGCCACCGGCCGCCCTCCCACGGATTCCACGCTGGCCGTTCGCGATACCGGGCAGTCGCAGAACTTCCAGCAGCTGGGAGCCACGGCGTTGATTGGCGAGGCGATCGCGAATCCCGTGGCTGGCCGGCTGCAGCGGTTTTTTGGGGTGAGCCGGCTGAAGATCGACCCTTCGCTGACCGGGATAACCGGCAGCCCGGAGGCCCGGCTGACCATCGAGCAGCAAGTCACACCGGATATTTTGTTCACTTACATCACGGATGTGTCGAGTACGAGTACGCAGTTGATTCGCGTCGAGTGGTCGTTTAATCCTCACTGGTCGGCGATTCTGATTCGCGAGGAGAACGGGTATGTGGGGCTGGATTTCGCGTTTAAGAAGCGCTTCAAGTAGCAGCGTAAGCCAAACTATTCCGGCGCGGGATGCGTCAAAATCAGGGTATGGACAGAAGACTTTTGTTTCCATTGGTAGCCGTGACGGCGTCCGCCCAGCAGCCGTCTCCAGAAGCCGCTGCGGCAGAGGCGGCATTGCGTGCCCGGGTTGATCAGTTCTATAAGCTGCAGATGGATAAAAAATATCGGCAGGCGGAAGCCTTTGTGGCCGAGGATACGAAGGATCTATACTTCGCTGGCAGGAAACCAGAGCTTCTCGGCTTCAGCATTCTAAAAGTTGAATTAATGGACGGATTTGTCAGAGCCAAGGTAACTATTAAGGCGAAATCCAGCATGCTCGTGATGGGAGCGGGACGACTCCCGTTTGAGGTTCCGACTGACACCCTCTGGAAAATCGAGGACGGGAAGTGGATGTGGTACGTGGACACGCAGGCGGCGCTCCAGACTCCGTTTGGAGACGTCAAGCGAGCTGGAGTTTCACCGTCAGCAGCGCTTGAGGACTTCGCGAATCTCGCAAAAGGCCCCGATCTGGACGCGGTAAAGATAGATCGCACCGCAGTAACGCTGGCTGGCGCGGAAGCCAACGCTACGGCGGTAATTTCAAACGGTATGCCGGGATTTGTAGATTTGTCCGTTCAGAATTCGATCAGCGGATTGAAGGTCGAGATCGATCAGCCCCACATTCCGGCAAACGGTAAGGCGACGTTGCGCTTTTCGAAGGCAGGCGATGCGAAAATCGACGGGGTTGTTCGCGTTACCGTGTCGCCCCTGAATACTGTATTCGACATCCGCGTTCGTTAGACTCCTGGCCTGCCGGAGGGCGGGTTTCGAAGGCTCCATAAAAAAAGGGGGGAGCCGAAGCTCCCCCCCCTTCCAGCACTGCTATTTTTCAGCCTAGTGGCCGAGGGATTCAGCCGCATTTGAACCGCGGCCAAGGACCAGCGCCAGATACCCCATGGTATCGGAACTGGCACCCGGGAATGCGTAGGTGATATAAGCAAAGCCGTGCGCGTCCTGGAACTGGCAGACAGCAATGATGTATCCCTGGAACGTAGCGGGCCCGGCAGGGTTAATGGCGAGTGCGCTGGTGAGGGTAAAGGCGTAGCTTTCCCCTGAAGCAAAGGGTCCGCCGACGGGTCCTTCGTTGTTGTTCGGCGCGAGTGTAGCCGCCGGATTCGTCTGGCTCGTACCGTAGTAGTTGAGAGTGCAATTTCCACTCTGGGGCTTCGTCCCGGTGGGATCTTTGGTCGTGTTCGAGATCGCGAGACCAGTTTCGAAACCAGCCTGATTAGTAACGAAGGGGAACAGCAGGCTCGTCTGGCAGAGCGTGAAGCCGAGGATGTTTACCGGAGTCGAAGCAGTTGTGAACTGCGGAATGTAAGAGGCTGCGGAATTAATCACGGGAGTTACGGGCGCATAGCTCACGGTTACGGCGAGGTTCGCGGGCTGATTGACAACCGCATTGGTCGCGGCATTGAGGACGACGGGCACGCTGAACATGTCGAGGCCAGCATTGTCGGTCGTGACTTCATAGTAAGCGGTAGCAGTTCCACCCGCCGCGGTCAGTCCGTAGTAGTTCAGGGTGTTGACCGAGTTGGGGCTGGTTGCGGCCGTGGTGTTGTTTCCTGGGCCACTAGGCGAGACCGCGCTGTTGATGTTGGTCAGCACGGCACCATCGATGGCGGTGACAGTAAGCGGCACGAAGACGTTCATCCCGGTGGGAATGTTGGTAAACGTCAGGGAGAGGCGGGTGCCTGCGTTCACCATCGTGGGGCTGGTGGTTTCCACACCGAGGTTGCTCGATTCAGAACCCGACGCATATGCGGTCCCTGCGCCGAGGCCAGTTCCGTTTTTGCTCTTGAACGCCACCGCAAAGGTCTCATTCACACTAACGAAAAAGCTGGGCTGCGCGGTGCCGGTCTGGCCGTTGTTGATAGCATTGCAGACGCCGAAGGGGCTGCCCTGAACGGCAAAGACAACTCCGCCACCCGCCTGCGCAGCACTGTTGTAAATCTTTGCCGGAGCGAGGCCGCTGATCACAAGGGCCGCGTTGGCTGAAGTGGTTGTCGTTGCGACGATGGTCGCGCCGCTAACCGAAACGTACGCGAAAGCGGAAACGGGCACGGGCCCATTTCCAAGGGCGTTAGCGTTAATGCGGATGTTGCTGATAACCATTGAGGCGGGCACGCCAGCAGACAAATTAACGTTGCTGAAAGTGACGACGCCGCCGGCTGCTGTACCGAAGTACGTAGTACCGGCACCGTTGACTTGAAGCTGTGCTTCGGTAGCGCCCGCGGGAACGACTTGGTTGGCGCCATTGGGAGTTACCTGTCCACCGATGAGCACCTGGCTCGTCGCTGCAACACCCGCCGACGGGCTGGTCACTGTGGGAGTGCCGGCGCCGGACGAAAGGAAAACCTGAACTGTTCCGATCGTCGTCGGAGTTGTTGTACCGGCGCAACCGCTGATCGTCAACTGCTGAATGAGCTCAGTCTGGCCTTCCGACCGAATCAGCCCGCTTCCCAGCGTTGGCGCCAGTGTGGTGCACGTAAACTGTGCGCTGGCAATACCTGAGAACAGCATAGCCGCCCCGGTAAAGCCTATTAGTCTTTTGCGAAAATCTGCCATTTGTATCCTTAAACTCCTTGTGAATGTTAGCTTCTTGAATCGGTCGAAGTTCTCTACAACCCGAGCCTCAACTACAACGTATCGATTGCACTGCTCTTTAGGGAACTTCTCCGTGTCGGGCGGAGGTGGGGCAAGCCTGCTTTCCTGAAGCGGTCAGACAAGGCGTTACATCCTGGGAGGCGTGGGAAGTTCATTTATTCTAATTGCTGCCCACTGCCTGAATACGTAAAATTAATTAAGAGCAAAATCCTTGATACCCCATTCTGGCCGCCGATGTCAAGTGAAACTCGTCGTAGCAGAACAAAGCTTATTCGTTCAAGTAGTTAACGATACAGGCTTCAGCGGGAAATAGCAAGGTCCCTGGCCGACATAAACAAAATTTCATCCTGTATTAATGCAGTGCGATCCAGAGGATTGGGGCATGCGAAGGCGCCCCGCATACCTGTCGCGACGCTGGACCGTCGGAACGGCGCGCCTGGTTCGCCGTAACGAGATCCTGAGTGACCTGCGAACCGGCTGTTGAAGGCGGCAATGAGACTCAACTGAACCAGGCACAAGACGGCGAGTTGCTGCCAATGGATGATGCCGCCGCCGCGTGAACTCAAACCGAGCGCCCCTGGTCCCGGCAAACTCTGGAATCCGTGTGGATCGAATACCTATTTGATATACAGGTTCACTGCATTAGAACAGACCGGCTGCCCGGCAGGGCCTGGGATACAAATCGTTAAAGATACGGGGTTCGGCGTCCCTGCCAACGCGGTCGGGATCGTCACATTCACTTGATCGAGGGCAGTCAGAGTGGGCTGCGCTCCCGCGTAAAGCGGAATAAGGTTGAGTTGATTTCCGATGTTTACAGTGACCTGGCCTGTCACCGGAGACGCCAGGCCTGTCAGGTAAACGGCGACAAACGACCCGTTAGCGGCGGGATTAGTCGAGCTGTTCACGCTGGCGCTGGCATCGCCATTTTCGATTCCCGGATTAAATATTCCAGGAGCATTCAGCGCCAGTGTCGCCTTGAAGGAATTGCTGACTTTGCCATCTACACGGACAACCACGTCGGCGGCGGACGCACCCGCGAGCGCCGCGGGAACAATCAGATTGATCTGAGTCGCACTGGCGAATATCACCTGCGCGTTTAATCCATTGAATGTAACGGAGACGTTTTGACCGCCCAGATTCGTGCCGTAAAGCGCGGCGTAGGATCCGGGCGCGATCGGAGAGGTGCCGGAAGCGGCGTTCAGAACATTCGCGACCGTAACGCCGGGAGGGCCTACTGTGAAAGTGACGGGAGCCGTGAAGGTGCCGTATGCCCCCCCGTTGAGGGTAATCGTAGCCGTGTACGTGCCAGGCTGCAGGGTCGAGGGATCGGCGAAAACCTGCAGGCTGACGCCGTTTTGCCCGGTGACCTGTCCGCCTGAAGGCGTTACGGTCAGCCAGTTCGAAGCCGAGCCCTGGTACCCGACAGAGACTGTATAAGGCACGACGCCGCCACCCGCGTTAGAAATATTGAGATTGGCCCCCACTCGGCTTCCGAGAGACGGCGCCGTCAGATTCAGAGGCGTCGTGTCGGCGGAAAAACGGGGGAAATATGCCGAGGCGCAGTCCCCGTTTTGCTGACAATCCGATCCTGGCGTCACCGCTATGAACCGCGGGATTGAATCTTCGGCGGTTGCAATCACGACGTTCGAGACCGGCGCCAGAGAAGCCGTCACGGTGGGAATTACAATGGGACTGGCCGTGCATGCAATGCTCGGCGCGGCTAAAAACACCGGAATCTGAGCGATTTCCAGCAGATTCGGATTGCCGCTCACCACTTCGTAGACGGCAAATCCGGAGCCTGAGGCAAGACCGATCTCCGAGACACCGGAGAACGACGCCTGAGCACCGGGGACGCCCGCTGGCAGGGTTCCACCCGCCCCATTCGAGCCCGCCCCGTTCACCCTGATCAACAGTAACTGATTGGCGCCCGGCGAGTAGATACCTCCGTTCGCTGTTGAACCGAACGCGCCCGCGGAGGTCGGCGCGGTTCCGTCGGATCCGACTATGACGTCGGGAACAAAGATACGGCTACCCGTGCTATACCCGGAAAACTGAATCAGGAAGCGGACGCCCGTATCGGCGGTAGACTCCATCGGGCTGAATGCGGCAGCCGACACCTCGGTAAGGCGAACCGTGGCGGTCGGGATACTGGTCGCGGTAAAACTATAGAAATCAAGAGAAGAAGGCAGTGAAACACCAGTGCATGGGATTCCGTTATTCAGAATCGAACTGCTCAGACTTAGACTCGGGAGCGCCACCTGGATTGGCGTCGTGACAGGAAACTGAGCTCCGACACCAGCGACCGTAGCTGTAATGGGGGTGGTGGTCGCGCCGTTACCCTTTAGCGCCACCGCCGCTCTGATTCCGGTGACGGAGAGAGTCACGATCGTGGCCGGAACCGCTGGAACGGTATAGGAGAGATTCTGAACCAGCAGACTCGAGGTGGAATATAGCTGCTGAAGGCCGCCCGGAATTGCCCCTCCTCCCGTGTTTAAAGTGACGGCAATTCCCTGAGGAGCGCCACTGGCGTCCACGCGATTCGTGATGTTCGTATTGAGGGTTACGAAAAAAGTCAGAGAGACTGTGCTCCCAGCGGCGCCTCCGGAACAAGAGATCGTGATGTCGCCAACTCTCTCGGTCAGCCCTTCGGCGTGAACCAGGGCGGTTGAAGTCGCGGCCGGAGTGCAGGAGGTCGCCTGACCCCAGGCGGATCCAACGGTAGACAGAATTACCGCCAGCAGGAATAAAACGCGGCCTTTTGGGAAGACAAATCTCATGCGGATTATTCTACCTGAGTTTTGTCGCTATCGTAAAATTGAGGCTCTTTTCAGCCGGCGGCCGAAGACACCGGAGACATCAAGCCGCCGATCACCAATCGGCGTAGGAAGTCCCGTCCAGGCTCTTCCCATTCGACCCGCTTCGTATCTCATAGATACCGGGCTCGGTGGTACTGACCGCCTGGCCGGCATCTTCCATGATGATTTTCCAGCCGTCGCTGCTGCCCGTGATGGGATCTTTCGGAACGTCCCGAAGATATCCCTCCGTCACGAGATCCTGCAAAGACTGAGGCGCTTTCTGCTTGTCGTAGGTGTATTCATCGAGCGCGTTGCGCATAGCGAAAAGATTGTTATGCAGGACGGTCTCTTTCGCGCGCGTGATCGATTTTTGATAGAAAGGCACCGCCACGGCGATCAGAATGACGATGATCGCCATCACGATCATCAGTTCGATCAGCGTGAATCCACGCAGGCCGGAAGGCAAGCGGGAACGCAGCCCGGAAAACCGGCGCCGCGATCGGCTACCAGTCTGAATAAGGTGTGCCATCGGCGGCTTTCCCGGAGCTCTTCGTGTAAACGTCGAAAACATTCTGTCCGCCCCAGCCATTGCTTTTGGGATCGTCCTGCATGCTGCGAAGTCCCCAGTCTGTGGTCTTCGTCATCGGGTCGAGGGGAATCCGGCGCAGAAACTTCATTTTCGTATCCGCGCCCTGAC
The DNA here is from genome assembly GCA_040003745.1 of Terriglobia bacterium. GTDB lineage: Bacteria > Acidobacteriota > Terriglobia > Bryobacterales > Bryobacteraceae > BOG-234. The sequence goes on along the minus strand of JBDUBZ010000033.1, from coordinate 9,851 downwards.
CAGCGCCTTTGACGCCCTCGACCATCGATTCCAAAGTCTTGGGATAGCCAAAGGTATCGATTCCGTTCGCATCCGGCCCGAGCTTGCCCCCATCGACAGCATCCTTATATTTGTCGATTCCTTTGCGGATGGTGTCGAGCGCCTGGCGCAGATCCCGCTCCCGAATACGCTTCACATTGCTGCGGGCGAGCGGTACCGCCATTGAAGTCAGCACCGTCAGAATTGTAAAAGCGACAATCAACTCCACCAGGGTCATTCCGCGGCGGGCCTTGAAAACACGCGCACAACGGACTTCGCCTGTGCGCTTACCATCGCGCTTGAGAATGGGTTTGTCTTTTCGTCCTGCCATACCTTATTTTTTACTGCAAGTTCTGCTTACTGCACGTTGACGGTCAGCGGCGGCGGAGTATTTGAAGGAATGGGCTGCCCCGTCGACGAACTCAGGGAAACACCGGAGACATTGACCGTCGTATTGCCTCGCCCCACAGCCTGAAAGACGATCGAAAACAAGCCTCCGGCACCCGACACGCCTCCCTCCGGCCCTCGGGTGATACTCATGTCGGCCTGGCCGGAGTCGTTCAGAATATTTTTCGCGGGCGTGAGGGCGGCACCGTTTTTCTGCGGGAGGTCCCCCGCCATGATGTTGTTAATCCGGAGGATCCGCGGATCGTACTGCAGATGCGCCGTAGCCGCCACCATATCCGCCACGTTCTCCGCGTACATGGTTACGGTTACAGCTTGGCTTAGCTGTGTATTCACGGTGTCACCCGGCAGGAAGCTGATACGCGCAGGTCCCCCAGGCGTGGGTGGTCCCGCTGGCGCCGGAGGAGCCGTTGCGGGCGGTGCGGCGGCAGGAACGGCCCCGGGCGGCGGTGCCGTGGCGGGCGGGCCAGCCGAAGACGGCGTCACCACGAGTCCGTTTTGGGGCGGAGCCGTTGCCGGGAGAGAGCTGGGCTTGCGGCGGCCATAACCTACTTTGATCTGCGTGGAATTTCCCGACGCCACGCCCTTCAGGTTGGCTTCCGAAATATCGGGACCCCGCACAATGTGCGGCACGATCGCAAGCACCAGCTCCGTCTTGTCCTTCGTTACGCTTTCCGCGCTGAATAAGCGCCCGAAAAAGGGGATGGAAGCGAGACCCGGAATGCCCGTGGTCCCGCGGCTGTTCGTGTTCTGCATGATTCCGCCGATCAGACTCACCTCTCCGTCGCGGAGGCGCACGTTGGCGGACGCTTTATTCTGGCTGATTTCCGGCTCCGAAACGCCACCGAGATCGATTCGATCCTTTACCTGCGAAACATCGAGCTCCATCTGGAGAGAGACTTCATTGTTGTCGTGAACCCGGGGCAGAATATCGACGTTCACACCCACATCGAGAAAGGTGAACTGAGTATTTACCAGCGGACTGACGCCCACACCCGCCACGCCTGGCTGGAAACTGCCTGTCGCGGTAGGAACCTTGTCTCCGATCTTGATGGAAGCTTTGACGTTGTCCGTGGTACGAATCTGTGGCGATTGCAGAACACGCGTGCTCGAATCGTTCAGGACCGCTTCAAACTGAGCCCCGGGCAGGCTGGTCAGCGAAACATTTCCGCTTGAGATGTGCCCCAGGCTGGAAAGGGGTATCTGGGTGGTAGCAGGTACTACGGGCGTGGTCCCCGTGCCGCCCACGCCGCCCGTGCCGCCTGAGGCGGGGGTCGTTGTCGCGCTGCCCGGATTATAGACCGCGTTGGTCGAGATTCCCGTAGGTGCGAACGCGATGCCCAGATCGCGCATGTAGTGACTGCTGACTTCCATCACGATGACGTCGACGACCACCTCGGATTTCGGTTTGTCGAGATCGGAAATCAGCTTCTCCACCAGCGCCATAGTGTCCGCTTCAGCGCGCACGATCAGCGCGTTCTGGGCCGTGAAGTTGAAGACTTTCTGGACATCGACGACGGTCCGCAGCACAGTCAGCATTTCCTGCATTTCCTGCGCCGACGTCACATTGCTCAGATAGAAAACTTTAACCACCTGCTCCGCATATTCGCGCCGTTTCGTAGGATTATCGACGGTGACAAAAATGGTGTTCGCCGAAAGGGGCTTCCAGAAAGATTTCGTCACGACGCCGATCTGGTCGAGGGCCTCTTCAAGCGTGGTCCTCTGCAGATCGAGATTCGCCGTGGTAATAGTCTGCTGCTGGTTATATTCCGGATCGAACAGGACGTTTACATTCGCCAGCTTCGTGACCGTTTCGAACATGATACGAGGCTTCGTGTTGAGCATTCGCAGTTCGATGGGATCGTTATTGAGGGGGCTAAGCTCAGGGAGGTCCAGAAGAGACGCCGTCTTCTCTTCCTGTTGACGCCGGGCAAGCTCGCTCGGAGTCATCCCCTTCTTCTCGTCCGCACCGATCGACGCGATGGGCGTTTGTCCGCCGTTTTTATTGCGCTCGATCATTTCCCGCGTCCGCTTGATTTCCTGTATGGCGATATCGGAGGCGGGGTCGAGCGCGTAGGCCTTCATGAATTCCGCCAGCGCCTGGTCGAGTTGGCCCGCCGCGCGAATCTTCTGCCCGTTCTTCACATGCGCCGCGCCGGCCTCGAAACGCACCCGCCGGACCTCCAGCAGGTAAGAGGGGTCGCCAGGATCCTGGCTCACGGCCTGCTCGGCCAACTCCAGCGCATGGTCGAGGTTCCCTTTGAGCTCTTCGGCGCGGGCCTCGTTGCGCAATCGGTCGCCCCGCCGCGTCTTGGCGGAGAGAGGCGCCGGCGGCAGAACCAGAAGCGAGATCAGCAGGACTACATTGATTTGGTGGAAGCGGTTCATCCTGGGAATGGGAAGCCCTGGCGGGCAGAAGGATGGCGAACTGCACCGGCGGTCTGAACTATCATCAAATTGTCTGACGCGTGGCAGTGCGGAGACGTTGAGGGGAAAGATTGGCCGCAGGATACGACGCGTCCCGGGTGCTGAGCGATAACCGGCAGGCCGGCCACAATTACTTTTTGATGGACCGCTATGAGGCCGGTATGGTCCTGACCGGCACTGAGGTCAAGGCCGCCAAAGCCGGGAAGGTGCAGCTCCGTGAGGCCTACGCGCACGTGGAAGAGGGCGAAGCATGGCTGCTGAATGCTCACATCGCCGAATACAGCCACGGGAATCGTGAGAATCACAGTCCCGTTCGCTCGCGCAAGCTGCTGCTGCACCGGCGTGAAATCGATAAATTGCTCGCCGCGTCCCGAGAAAAGGGTCTGTCTCTGATTCCTACCCGCCTCTATCTGAAGAATGGCAGGATAAAATGTGAGATAGCAATCGCCAAAGGCAAGAAGTTCCACGATAAACGCGAGTCTGAGCGAGCCAAAACGGCTGAAGACGAGGCTCGCGCCGCCGTTCGTGAGAGCAAAGCTCGTCAATAGAGCAAAGCCGGCGGGATAGGGGGAGCTTGAATGGATTTAAGGCTGGTGAGTGAGGATGTTTATGCTCTGGAGACAGGGGCTCTGGTCGTCTTCGAAGCGGAGGGTGGGCGTCGTCCCGACCTGGCTAAATCCGTCTCCACAATCTACGACGCAGGCGAGATAACCGGAAAGTATCTGGAATTCACGCTCTTGCACAAGGTGGCTGGCTTCAAAGCCGAAAGGGTTCTGGTCGCAGGGACGGGCAAGCCCGAAAAATGGAGTTCCTCGGCCCTTCGTAAGCTCACCGCCGCTGCCATTCGCTTTCTGAAGTCGAAACGGATCAAGAATATTGCGATTGCGCTGAATGACGAGATGTCCACGCCGGATTCCATATCGGCGATTGCCGAAAGCCTTCTCACCGCGCCCTGGGAGCCTGATCGCCTCAAGACCGATAAGGAGGGGGATACCACTATCGAGTCGGCAACGATCATCGTTTCGGGCGATCCGGGGAGCTTCACGAAGGCTTTCGAGCACGGGCGCGCCATCGGCGAAGCGGTCAATCTTTCCCGCGATATTTCCGTTTCGCCCCCCAATCTTCTGACCCCCGGAGCCATGGCGGAGCGAGCGCGGGCCGTCGCCCTCGAAGCGGGCCTTGCCATAGACATTCTGGATCGCGATCGAATGCGCCAACTGGGTATGGGAGCGCTGCTGGCTGTGGCGCAGGGTAGCGCCGAAGCGCCCGCCATGATTGTGATGCGATACAAGCCGGCGAATCCAACCAGCGCCGCGCATCTCGGGCTGATCGGCAAGGGCGTCACCTTCGACACCGGCGGTATCTCGATCAAGCCTTCTGAGGGCATGGAGAAGATGAAGTACGACATGGCGGGCGGGGCGGCTGTCATCGCGGCCATGCAGGCTATTGCGCGGCTCAAACCCGATATTGCCGTCACCGGCATTGTCCCCGCGGTGGAGAATATGCCAGGGGGCCGCGCTCTCAGGCCCAGCGACATCATCACATCGCTTTCAGGCAAGACCATTGAGGTTTTGAACACGGATGCCGAAGGCCGGTTGATCCTGGCCGATGCAATCACCTATGCAAAGACGCTGGGGTGTTCCCATTTGGTCGATGCCGCCACGCTGACCGGGGCCATTGTGGTCGCTTTGGGCACCGCCAGCTCCGGAGTTTTTGCGAGCGACGAGGCACTTCTCGCGCAATGGATGAGCGCCGCCGCCAAAGCGGGCGAAAAGATGTGGCGGATGCCCCTTGACGACGAATATCGCGAGCAGCTCAAGACGGTCTACGCGGATATCCAGAATATCGGCGGACGGGGAGGCGGGGCCTGCAGCGCCGCCATGTTCCTCAAGGAATTTGTGGGCGACACGCCGTGGATTCACGTCGATGTCGCGGGCACCGCATGGCTTGACGATGCCAAACCGCATTTGGCCAAAGGCCCAACGGGAACGCCACTCGGCACCTTCGTCAACCTGGCTCTGAACTGGAAAACGTAAACGGTTACAGACCGGCGTACCAGTCGTAGCCTTCTTCGGCCCAGTAGTCGTCCGGCCTCGCATCCGTGTACTCAATGCTGCCGATCTGCTTGATGTTCTTGATGCCGTATTTCACGGCCAGAACCAGGCGAAGGGGTGCACCATGGGGTACGGTGAGCGCCGCGCCATTCATCTCATAGGCAAGCAGCGTCTGGGGATGCATGGCGCTTGGGGTATCGACACTGACGTAGTATTCCTCGTCCGGCGTCTTCATGCCAACGCATTTGGCGTGCTCAGACCCGGGCGCGAATTTGGCGGTAAAGTCGGAGAACCGGGCTCCTGCAAACTGGGTAACGGTGCTCCACCCCTCCACGCACTTGAAGTTGATCGTTTGCTCATAGCGCGGAAGCGATTTGATGTCGTGAAGCGAGATTTTCGCCGACGGCGACGCTGCTCCGAAAGGCGTCAAAGCCAGGCTCCAGTTGGCGAGGTCGAGTTCCTCGTCGATACCAATCCTCCCGTTCACCTTGATATTGCCGATGGCTGAGGCGGGATAGGTGGGCACCAGATGATTGTTACTGTAAATCGCATTACGCACGACGCGCTCATTGAAACCGAGGACGCTGCGCAGTGCGGGAGGAAGTTTGTTATCGGGAGTGCCGGAGTTCAGCCACTTCCAGATGCCAACGCACCCGAGAGCGCCGGCTCCGAGACCGATGAAGCCGCGGCGCGTCTTCCGTCTCAGTTCCTGTTCAGGTGAACTAATCGCCACTGGCCGCCTCATTTTTGGATAATTTGGCTAAATCGTAACCGGCAACCATGGAGCGGAAATTAGGCCATCCGGCTCGGATGACCTGGCCGATGTGTATTGCGAAGAATCCGACGTAACCCATCGTGAGCCAGAAGTGTTCCCAGCGCGCCCATTCATAGCCGCCCACCAGCGCCGTCAGCCAGGATAGTTGCGCCGGCTTGTAGATCGCCAGTCCCGTGATAACGCTCAGGCCGCCCATCAGCACGATGGCGGTATAAGTGATTCGCTGCGCCGCATTGTAACGGCCCTGGGGCGGCAAGGGGACTTTGAAGCCCATATCGTGCATCGCCACCTGAAGGGCTTCGGCGAACGATTTTTTTTCGGGAACGAGTTCGCGCCACTCGCCGGACACGGCAGTATAGAGAACGTACGCGATTCCGTTGATGGTGAAAATCCACGCGAAAAGAAAATGCAGCGCCATTCCGAACGCGAGCTTGTGATCGATCTGGGTCAGACTGTAAAACCAGTCCGGAAAGAAATGGAATAAAGTAACGCCGCCCAGCCCGATCCGGTAGGTATCGTACGACCAGTAGATTAACGCCCCGCTGAAGATCATGACCGACAGAAGAGGGAAGTTGAGCCAATGGAACCACCGCGTGGCGAGCTTGTGCTTCTCTTCGAGAACCATTACCAGCGATTATCGCGCGTTTTTACCGATCCAGCCCCCCGGCGATCGCGCCGACCACGAGAAAAGGCTCGGCGCCCGTTGCGACGGCTTCCGGCAGCGGCGCGTCGGGCGACTCGTGGGACAAATCTTCTTCACAGGCGAAGAAGCGGATAAAGGGCCGGCGCTGCAGCGTACCGTGATCCCGGATGGTCCCGCGCAGGGCGGGGACTTTAGCTTCGAGTGCGTCGAGCACTGTGCGCTGCGTGACCGGACCGTCGATCTTCAGTTCGACCGCGCCGTCGACCCGGCCGAGCGTCCGGAGATGCGCCGGCAGTATGACCTGAATCATATGGTCCGGATCGTCACGGGAGCGTTTGCACCTCGACCGAGAGAACCGCGGGTAGATTCTGTACAATCGGGGCCCAGTTGTCGCCGTTATCGGATGAGGCGTAAACCTGCCCTCCAGTGGTTCCGAAATAGATTCCACAGGAGTCGAGTTCGTCGACCGCCATGGCGTCCCGCAGAACGTTCACGTAGCAATCCTTCTGCGGCAGGCCCGAAGTAAGCGCCTCCCATTCATTTCCCCCGGAGCGGCTGCGGTAGACCCTCAGCTTGCCTTCTGGCGGATAATGTTCCGAATCGCTTTTGATGGGGACAACATAGATGGTCTCGGGCTCATTCGCGTTGACATCGATCACGAAACCGAAGTCCGTGGGCAGATTGCCGCTGACTTCGCGCCATGAATCGCCGGCGTCGTCGCTGCGCATCACATCCCAGTGCTTCTGCATGAAAAGAACACCGGGGCGCGCGGGATGCATGGCAACGTGATGCACGCAATGGCCAACTTCAGCGTTTGGATCGGGGATATATTCAGATCTGAGGCCCTGGTTGATGGGCCGCCACGTAACGCCGCCATCGTCTGTCCGGAATGCCCCCGCGGCGGAAATAGCGATGTAAATCCGGTTGACATTGGCAGGATCGAGGATAACCGTGTGCAGACACATACCGCCGGCGCCGGGTTGCCAGCGCGAACCGGTGTCATGACCGCGCAGACCGGAAAGCTCCTGCCAGGATTTGCCGCCGTCGCCCGAACGAAACAGGGCGGCATCCTCGACGCCGGCGAAAACCACATCGGGATCGGTGGGAGACGGCTCGAGATGCCAGACGCGCTTGAATTCCCACGGATGAGGTTTGCCGTCATACCACTGATGGGTTCCAGGAACTCCGTCGTACAGAAACTTATTGTCTGCCTGCTCCCAGCTCTTTCCACCGTCGTTTGATCGCTGAATTTGCTGGCCGAACCAGCCGCTCGATTGCGATGCGTAGATCCGATCGGGATCGGCGGGGGAGCCTTTCAAATGATAGAGTTCCCAACCACCGAAGTGGGGGCCGTCTACTTCCCATTGGTCGCGGTTCCCGTCGGAAGTCAGAATAAAGGCGCCTTTTCTGGTGCCCACCAAAACCCGTACGCTGCTCATTGCCCCTCCCGAACGATTTGCTTCAGACAAATCGTTTTTAGCAGATCGGGAGCCGACGCCGCAATTGGGCTGAAGCGCGAAAAGCGGAAGAGGGACGCCCGAACGGTCCGGGCGCCCCTGAGACGATCAGGCTACCTTCCTGATCGGAGGCATCAGTCGGTTGCGCGACGGCTCCGGCATCCGCAGTAATTTGTGGCCCGGCAGCAGGTCTTTTTTGACCAGGCCTCCGAAATATTCATCAAGAGGGTATAGCGCGTAAGGTTCCAATTCCCGGAATACCTTACCGAGTTTTTGCTCAATTCGATACACGAGGTGGAAAAATATACCTCGTTCCAGGCCGAGCCGCGTGCAGCAGAGCTTCCAGTCGGCTCCCAGGAGAAAATGAAAACGAAAGAGTTTGTATTCGAATTCATCCAGGGCTTTCCTTGTTACCAGGATAAAATCAGCCATGTATTCTTCGTTTTTCATTCCCCATGTCTGCCGATTTTCCTTACCGTGCACGAGTTCGAGACGCGCCATACTCATGTGTTTTTCATTGCTCGCGCAAAACTTGAAGCGGCGATAGCAGGCGCGGAACACACCCCTTAAAACACAGTTGCACGGCGACGCGGCTCCTTGCCTGACCCGATTACGCAATCCAAACCCTTGGCATTGCGTACAGGTTTCTTTAGCTAAAGCAAGAACTTCCGACCGATTCCAATCGAACGTCATCTGAAATGCTCCTATCGGGGATAGAGTACTATTGATCACCGAAATATGGACTACTCTCTCGCAGGTTTGGCTTTATCTCCATAAAAATCACGGGGGTAGCATGGCGGGAAGTGCAACTGATTGAAACAATGAGATTTTCCGGTTCGCCGGCTGCGCGCCGTAATTAGTAAAAAGGGTAAATTAATCCCAACATATTTCCCACAGAAATATAGGTGCAGAGGCCCGTGTCGCTCGATTTATTACATCGGCAATTAGCCGAGTTAGCCCGTAAACGTCTTCATTCCGGCGAACTCACCGAACGCGGACTGGCCCGTCTATGCGGGATCTCGCAGCCTCATATGCACAATGTTTTAAAGGGTATACGGGCAATGTCGACAAGCGCCGCAGACCGGCTTATGGTGGTACTGAACCTGAGCCTGACGGAATTAATCTGGGAGGTGTCCGGATTAAATGGCGGCGGAATTCAGGCTATTCCCTTGCTGCAAAATAAAATAGGACCGGGAAATCGAGCGCTACTTACGCAGTTTAATGGCTGCGCGCCATTCTCCATATCTTTAACCAAAAACCTGATCGATCCGGTGGCGGCGAGGATCGCTCCCGATCTGGAACTGCCCAGGTCGGTCGCTCCCCACGATCTGGCTCTCATCGACCAGAATCCGACGTTCCGCGAGCATCCGTGGGGCGCCGCATGCTGGGTAGTCCTCGAAGGCGGAGACCTGCGGATCCGCTGTCTGAAGCTGGACGGGACACGGCTGCTGCGCGCGAGCGAAGCCAGCACGGGGGAAACCTGGCACCCGATTCCACTGCACGACCACGGCATTCTCGACGTGGTGAAAGGTCGCGTGGTCTGGATCGGGCGGGAAATCAGCTCAGGTGGGAGCTGCGGCTGAATGCGTCGCGGATGTGGCTACCGCGCGGCTCCCGGCGCCAAGCTCTTCATAGATGGCGAGCACTTCCCGCGCTGTGCGCGTCCAGCTGAAGCTGGCGGCCTGTTTGAGGCCTTTAAGGATCATGCTCTGACGCAACTCTTCATTGGTCAGGACTTCGGTAATACCTCGGGCGATGTCGAAGACATTCTCCGGATTCACGAGCATCGCCGCGCCCCCGACTACTTCGGGCAGCGAACTGACTGCCGAGGCGATCACGGGGGTGCCGGACGCCATGGCTTCGAGCGGCGGCAAGCCAAATCCCTCATAAAGTGAGGGGAAAACGAAGGCCGTGGCGAGTTCGTGGAAAATCCGCAACGTATCGAAAGGAATGAATCCCAGGAAGCGGACGCAGTTCTCGACACGGCTCTGAATGACCGCGCGGCGGACGTGGGGGTGCCGCGAGATCTCGTCGCCAATGATGATCAGCCGCAAGTCCTTGTACTCGACATG
>JBDUBZ010000032.1:0-17454 GCA_040003745.1 Terriglobia bacterium | reverse complement strand
CTTTAGCCATCGCTCGGATCATGATCGGACCGATGGCGGCACAGTCGGCAATGGTCTGCAGTTCCCGATCACCGTTACGCTGTCGCAGGCATCAGGAAGCCCGGTTATCGTAACAGTGGCGAGCAGCAGTCCGTCGCTGTTGACGCTCGCAGGCCGTTCCACCGATGTCGGAACTGGTTCAATCAATGTTCAGGTAGCCCCTGGAGCGACTTCGTTCAGCCTGTTCGCTCAGGGGCTGCAGAACTCCGGTTCGGTGACGCTGACCGCCAGCAACGCAGCAGCGATTTATATTTCGGGCACATCGACAGTCACGCTCGCGCCATCGGGATTTGTCATCGCTGGCGCGAATGGCGTGGGATCGAGTATGAACGTCAATCAGGGGTCCACGACGACACTGACTGTGTCCTCGGCGCAGCTTAGTGCGTCCGGCAACTTTGTTCAGATCCAGCAATTGATGGGCGGGGGCACGGCGGCAGTGACGCTGAGCAACTCCAATTCGGGCGCCGGCACCCTTTCGTCTTCATCTCTGAATTTCACGGGGGCGACCGACAGCGTTACGCTAACATTCCGGGCGAATCCAACAACAGCTGCGACCACCGTAATCAGCGCAAGCACCCCAGCAGGGTTCACCACCCCAGCGGCGAACGCCAACAAGATCCCTATCACGGTGCAGGTGGCGACGATCATTCCGTCCGATGTGACCGTCGGAAAGAATCTTGAGACCACCGCAAGTGTCACCCTTCAGGGTACGGCTCCAACGGATCTGGTTGTGACCCTCACCAGCAGCGATGTAACGAAGGTGTTGCTTGCCGTTTTGCCGACAGACGTCGGCTCACAATCAATCACAATGTTGATCAAAGCCGGACGTTCCGGGACGCCAGATTTCTACGTTTATGGTGTCGGAGGGAGCGGGGCTGCAACGTACAACGCTTCCGCTTCGGGATTCGGCAACGCGAATGGCAACGTGACGCTGACTCCTTCCGGGTTCATCCTTTCGGGCCCATTCGGAATTGGAGCGAACTTCTTCACAACGGTCGGCTCACCATCTTCTTCTATTGACGTGATGCCGGCCATGCTCGACAGCTCCGGCAACTTTGTGGCTGTTCAGCCGCTGGCAGGCGGGCAGGGGACTACGGTGAATCTGACCAGCCTTCCGGGCTCTGTCGGAACTATCACTTCATCAGTCACTATCCCCGCCGGATCTTTCGACGCGACGGCCCAGTTCCAGCCGTTATCCAGCGGAACCGCAACACTGAAGGCCGCGCCCCCGTCGGGATTTGCTGCCGCCACTGCCGGAACGATCACGGCGACCGTGATTACGCCCCGTATAACAATAGATTCCGGCAGCATCATCGGTAAGGGGCTGCAGCAGGCTGCGACCCTCTTCCTTGGAGCTCCCGCGCCTGCGGGCGGTGTAATTGTGACACTGAGCAGCGATGTTCCCGGCGCGCTGAACCTGTCGGCCAGTGCAACCTCGGCTGGTGCAGCAATGATCCCAATCCTTGTCCCGGGGGGGTCAACCAGCATCATCTACTACATGCAGGCACTGTCAGATACGGGAACAGTGAACGTGACTGCTTCGGCCACAGGTTACGCGTCTGGTAGTGGCGCGGAAACGCTGCAACCCTCGGGCTTCGTGATCGGTGGACCGTTCGGACCCGGCTATCCAGTGACGGTGTCGGTCGGCAGTAGTACGGATGTAACTGTCTCGTCGGTTATCCTGGACGATTTCGGTAACATGCTTCAGACTCAGCCGGTTGCTGGAGGGAGCGGGATTTCTATAGGACTGACGAGCTCGAATCCGGCAGCAGGGTCCATTCCGCCAACCGTGGCGATCGCTCCCGGCGGGGCGGGGGGAGTGGTGCAGTTCAATGCTGCAGCAACGCCTGGGCAGACGGTGCTCACGGTGGTTCAGCCTTCAGGGTTCGCGCAGCCCGCGCAAAACCTGGTAAAGCTGATGACAACGGTGCAGTAGGGACGCACGAGCGCTTAAACGAGTGCGCGGGTTTAGGCTCGCGCACTTGCACACAAGTCAATCGGAGGCTTGCTTGAAAATATTATCCTGTGCGCTCTTGATTTTCCTTCCCCTGACGTTGACGGCGGAAGACGCCCCCCGCCTTTTGCTGACGGATGCGGCGGTCGGCAAAAACCTGCAGGCATTCGCGACCATAACCTTATCGAAACCCGCGCCGGAAGGTGGTCTGGAGATCACGTTGCGCACCGGGGACTCCAATAAACTTCTCCTGTCGAGGAGTGCGGCTGAAGCGGGGACCGGATCGCTCACGCTGAAGCTGCAGCCAGGTATGCTCGAAAGCCCGGAGTTCTGGATGCAGAGCCTGGCAGGCGATGGGAAGGTGCATTGCAAAGCCTCTGCCGCGGGCTATCAGGATGCCGCCTTTACGGTTTCGCTCACCCCTTCAGCTGTCGTAGTCAAAGGGCCGTACGGGGGGACCGAGGTGCACGGCTTTGTTGGAGCGCCGGCCGTGCGGATGCGCCTTGTGTCGCTGCGGCTGGAGCCGGACGGCAAGCTGGCGGAGGAGCAGTTGCTGCGAGTGCCCACTCTTGAGGTGCGCCTCCGCAACTCCAATGAGAGCGCGGCGAAGTTGGTGCCGGATGTTGTTTCGATGAAAATCGCAACCAGTTCCGCGATATTCGAACTCCAGCCGTCGGGCGAAGGGGAAGCGATAATCCGTACCGAGGCGCCGGATGGTTTTGCGGAGCCGGCGGAGCCCGCGATCGTTAAGGCAAGCATGGTCCGGCCGGGCCTGGCAATCTCAGATCATCTGACCCTGGGGCGGGATCTGCAGTTGGGCGGGGTGCTCAGCCTCGGGGCTCCGGCACCTGACGCCGGTGCCAGCGTGGTGCTGACCAGCAGTGACCCCACCCGTCTCCTGCTTTCCAGCTCGGCGACGCGCCCGGGGTCGGGGTCGATCACAGTATTGGTGCCCAGGGGGGGCGCTTCCGGCATTTACTTTCTGCAGGCGCTCGGCGACAGCGGGTCCGTCACGTACACGGCGAGTGGTGCGGAATACAGAGAAAGAACAGCCTCTGTCACTCTGGCGCCGTCCGGCATTGTGCTGACGCCTGCCTCGCAGGGCCCCCCCGATGAGGCGCAGGTTTTGCGCAGCGATCCTGGCACGGGCGTACACACAGTTTCTGCCGATTTGCGAAAAGGCTCGAAAACTTCGCTTGTAGCGTGGACAGTTCAGCTGGATCCGGTGACGCACCACGCCGCCGATATCACCGTGCAACCGCTCCGGGCCGGCCTGACCGTACGTATCCCTCTCACCAGTAGTGAGCCCCGAATTGCACGACTCCCACGTGAGGTGCGGATCCGGGGTGGCTCTGAACATTCGAGTGCAATCCTGGAAGCGCTTCGCGAAGGCTCAACCACCATTACCGTTGGTACTCCGGAAGGTTTCACTGTGCCCGCGAACTCGACTGCGGTTGTCGCGATTGTCGGTACTGGAAAAATGCTTCGGTCAGAGGTACCAAAAAGTTCAGTTCGCACACGCCCTTGATGCGATTTGGACGCGGGTACTATTCACCTGAATAGTACCCGCCTGCGTGTGCGGGCACTGCGCGGCTTGTTTGGAGGAACGGTCGCGCAGCCCCTCCTTATTATTAAACACCGAAAGTACGAACCCTGCCAGTCTGCTAAACGTGCGAAGCACATTGCAAAGTGGCGGGGATCGAGTCGCAGGCGGTTTGTTTCCGCGCAGTAGCGCAGTACCTGTGCACAACTACACAAGCAAAATCGTCGATTGGCAGGCTGGTTTTCCCTTCAGCTGAAGCCATGGACATCAACGCGGCTACATCTGCTGGATTAGGCGATTTGTTTTTCACTGCTATATCGCGCAGTACTCTCAAGGCTAGCAGCACATGTGAGTTGTGATTATCCATTCTTTAGAGGGTAGTGCTTTCCGGGAAAGGGCACCACGCCAGTATTAGCTGGTCCAAATGGCTTAGTCTGATACGCACCGCTGACCTTCTCGCTCTTTGTGAATTGCCATGACGCGGGACTCCGGTTCGCGATCTATAATAGCGGCTGCCGGAGATGGAAGTGAGGGATATTTTGAATCGCGATGTTTGGAATCGGGATGTTTTGACTCGCAGAGACGCGTTGCGCGCGTTGGCCGGATTCCTGGCCGGCTCGCCCCTGTTGCGCAGCCAGCAGGACCCCTTTCGCGATCACACCCGCGTGCCGGGAATCAAAGAGCTTCTAAACGTCTTTGACTTCGAAGCCGTGATCCATGCCAAACAGCCCCGGGCCGCTTACGACTACCGCGCCTACGGTGCCGACAGCGAATTCACCCTGCGGCGCAATCGCGAAGCTTTCGACTGGGTGGAGCTCATACCGCGCAGGGTCGCGGCGGCCGATGCGCCGAAGACCGCGACGGAACTGTTCGGCACGAAGATGGCGTATCCGCTGATGGTGTCGCCCACCTCGTTACACCTCCAGCTGCATCCCGATGGGGAGTTAGCCACGCACAAAGGCGCCGCCGCGGCCGCCGAAACACCCATGATCGTCAGCAACAATTCGAGCCTGCCGTTCGATAAAATTGCCGCTGCGGCGTCCACGCCGCTCTGGGTCCAGATGTATCCGAAGCAGCAGATGGATCAGAACCGGACCTACATCGAAACCGCGCAGGCGGCGGGCGCCAAGGCTCTGGTGGTCACGGTGGATCAGCAGGCGTCCGTCTATGAGCGCGCGCAACATGACCGCAATCTGGGGGGCACTCCGGTTCGGCGGACCGGCCCGCCGGCGATAAATCCCGAAAATCCATACCGTATTTCAAGCAACCGCCTCTGGTACGAGTGGAAGCTCTTCGATGACCTGCGCCGCTTCACGAAAATCCCGATCGTCGTTAAAGGAATCGTGACGGCTGAAGACGCGCGCCTCTGCGTGGAGCACGGGCTCGACGCGGTCTACGTCTCGAACCATGGCGGACGCTCGCTCGATTACGGACCGTCCACGCTTGAAGTGCTGCCCGAGATCGTGCAGGCCGTGAATGGCAAAGTGCCGGTGCTCTTCGATGGGGGCATCCGGCGCGGTACCGATATTCTGAAAGCCCTGGCGCTGGGCGCAAGCGCTGTGTGCCTTGGCCGCGTGCCCATGTGGGGCCTCGGGTCGTTCGGGGCCAACGGCGTGCAGCGGGTGCTTGAAATCCTGCAGGCCGAATTGCTGGAAGCCATGCGTAACACGGGGCAAAGCAGTCTTGCCTCAATCGACAAAAGCCTGGCTTTGACAAATTTTCCATGATTATATGCCGCAGCTAATGGGAGAACCTGCGGGGCGAATCACGCCCCTCGAGGAACTGGTCAACATTCCGGAATTCGAAGAAACGGCGCGGCGCAGGCTCAATAGCGCGTCGTTCGGGCTGATCGCCGGCAGCGATCGCAGGGCGTTTGAACGCATCACCTTGCGCCCGCGCATGATGGTCAACACCACGAAGCTCGATTTAACGGCGACGCTCTTCGGGCAGCCGATGTTCGCGCCGATTCTGGTAGGGCCGGTGTCGCAACAGAAGCGTTTTCATCCGGAGGGGGAACTGGCGACTGCGCGCGGCGCTGCCGCTGCGAAAGCCATTATGGTGATCGCCGATCGACCGGATGATCCGGTAGACAAGATTACGGCCCAGGCGAAGGGCCTGGTCTGGTATCAGGTGGCTCCCGAGCCCGATGTGGAGGCGGTTCGCGGCCGTGCCCGCGAGGCCGTCGCAGCCGGTTGCTCCGCCGTGTGCCTGACGGCCGGTGGATGGGACTGGGCCGCCGTCGATCGCTTCCGCCAGGGCCTGCCGGCGCCGCTGCTGCTGAAGGGCGTCATGAGTCCGGAAGAGGCGCGCGCCGCGATCGGCCACGGCGTGCAGGGGCTGGTGGTGTCCAGTTACGTTTCCGGTAGTGCGGGTGGTTCGGGAGGCGGATACGCTTCGTCCATTGAGGTGCTCCCCGGCATCGTACAGGCAGTCGCCGGGAAAGCCCCTGTTCTGATTGACGGAAGCTTCCGCCGCGGCAGCGATGTGCTGGTGGCTCTGGCTCTGGGAGCGAGCGCGGTGATGGTGGCGCGGCCCGCGATGTGGGCGTTAGCTGGCTACGGCGCGGATGGCGTGCAGCACCTGGTCGAGATGTTACAGACGGAACTGGCGCGCGATATGGCGATGTGCGGCAAAGTGAATCTGAAGGCGATTGACGGCACGCTGGTCAGGCTTCACCGGTTCGCGTAGATCGCTTTGCCGCCCGAAGCGGCTACCAGATGCAGCGCATCGGCTCCGACCAGTTCTTTCAGATGCAGCAACTTCTCGTCTTCCGCCGCAACGTACCAGCGCTCCGGACTTCGCCACCGCTCTACAAAATCCGCATCGCCGATAAACACATGCGGCGCATCGGGCGCGTATGAGCCGTATTCGAGGTTGGTACGGCGTCCGTTCAGCAGCAGCGCCGAACGATTGGTGTAAAAGAAGATCGAAGACATCTCATAGTAGGCGTCATCCACGATCAGCCTGCCGGGGGCCGCGGTGTTCAATGCCTGCGCCAGCGGATACGATCCAAGATAGGGATCGAAGGCGATCAGCGCCAGCCTGGCGGCTTGAAAAAACAGGACCATCATAGCTGCTATTGCGAACACGGACTTACGTCCGCGCAGCAGCCAGGAGCCGGCGAAACCGACGAGTGCCGCGATCCCCGCCACTACCAGCGGCAGACGCAGATAGGCGAAAGAACGCAGAGTCAGGTCGCCCATATGTCCCAGCGATAACGTATAGGCTGCTGGATTCGACGCCAGCGCCTGCGCAATATCGCCCGGGGCCGTGAAATTCCGGCTGGCCCAGAGCAGTCCCGTGATCGCCACGGCGCCCATGCCCGCAAGCGTGCCCGCGATCCGGATCATGAGCCGCCAGGCCTTGTCGCTCGCTTCATCCATCGCACTGCCGATGAGGATGGCGAACGCCGGATAGGCCGGCATCGAATAATACTCCTGCGTGGTTGAAAGCGCGAAGAATCCAAGCACCATTCCGATGGAGCAAAGCGCCAGCAGACGCATGCGGGAAGCTTTATCGGGATCGCGGTATCGAAGCTTGACGGCGCGCACCAGAAACGCGCTCCAGGGAAAGAACCAGGCGAAATGCAGCAGCCAGAACAGCGCCCGCGGAACCGTATCGTAATCCCGCGGATAACGCAGGTTCAGGAATCGCAGAATATGTTCGTTGAAGAAATAGAACCAGAAAAAGCCGCGGTACGAACCCGCTTCACTATGCATAGTGAAATCGAAATACGGCGGATTGCGCAGCGTCGCGAGGATATGCCACGGAGCGGCAATCAGCAGCATCACGCCCACACCGGCCGGAATCTGCAACTTACTCCATACACGCCGCTCGCGCCACAATCCGGTGGCCAGCAGATAGAAGAACGCGGTGCCGAGGGGGAAAACGGCGGCGATCAGGCCCTTGAGCAGAATGCCGCAGCCGATGGCCGCCCATGAACTCAGCGCCCACCAGCGGGATTGTGGACCATCGTCTTCGAGCGCGCGATAGAAAGACCAGGTCGTCCACGCCAGCGCCAGGGTCAGCACCACGTCTGGAATGAGAACCCTGGTGAAGAGCCACAATCCCATTGAAGTGGCAAGGCTCAGGCCCGCGTAGAGGCCCGCCCGGGGGCCCAGCGCCCATCCCGCCATCCGCGCCACCAGCCAGCAGAGCAGGATCGTCGCAAGGGCGATGGGAATGCGCGCGGCCCAGTCGTGCACCCCGAAGATCCGGAACGACACCGCGATCATCCAGTATTTCAAGGGCGATTTTTCGAGGTATTTCACGCCATCGAGCCGCGCGGTCACCCAGTCGCCGGACTGGAGCATATTGCGCGCGATCTGCGCCTGCACGGCATCCACATCGTCCATCAGCCTGGGCGGGCTGAGCAGTGAAGTAAAACAGATAACGAAGGCGATGACGAGGACGATCAGTTCGCCACGGCGAAGGCCGCGGCTTCCGAATCCCGCAGTCGCGCATCCGGAGCTTCGGGCGCCGGAGCGATCTCGATATTCCATCGCTTGAGCCACAGGAAGAGCGTCAGCAGACCCCATAAGTGATAACCGGCATTGATGCGCTTCTCTTTATGATCCAGAATAAGAGCTTCCGTTGCATCGGGATCGAATAAAGTTGTGCGGCGGATCGCTTCCGGCGTGAGTGTATCCCTTAACAAGGGTAACAACGGGCCGCGGAACCACTCGTGAGCCGGAATATCGAGCCCCGATTTCTTCCGGTTCAGGATAGAATCCGGCAGTTTGCCCCGCATGGTTTTCCTGAGCACGATCTTCTGCTGCGAGCCCTTCATCTTGAGGTGCTCGGGAAGCCGTCCGGCGAACTCCACAATGCGGTGATCGAGGAAGGGCGGACGCACTTCGAGTGAGTGGGCCATGCTCATTCGGTCGACCTTATAAAGCAGGTTGTCCTGCAGATAGTACTGCTGATCGAGCATCAGGAAGCGATTGAGGAAACCGATATCGCGGGAGCCCGATACAACGTCGTAGAGCCGGTCCAGATGATGGCCATTGAGGCCGGGAAGCAGCCGCTGCTTCTGGGCCTGCGAGAACGTCCCGTTCCAGAAGAGGTGGCTTTCGTCGCCGTGCAGCAGCGAGCCTTCGAGTAACCGCTTCACCTTATATTCGAAGCCGATCTTGTGATTCGAAACCGGCAACAGCTTCCGCGCCGTGCTGAGTGCCGCCCCGCGCAGCAGCCGGGGAACATGCCGCAATGAGCGGGCAATATGGTCGGCGCGATAGGTCATATAGCCACCGAAAAGCTCGTCGCCGCCTTCGCCCGAGAGCGCCACTGTAACGTGCTCCCGGCTCATTTTCGAGAGAAACCAGACAGGCAGCGCGCCGGAATCCGCGCCGGGCTCGTCGGAAAACCAGGAGAACTCTTCGATCGCGGAAGCAACCTCGGAGTCGCGGTTCAGCTCGAATTCGTGGTGCTCGGTTCCGTAGAGATTCGCCACCTCACGGAACCAGCTTCTTTCATCGCACGACTTCGATTCGAAGGCGATGGAAAAGGTCTTGAGCGGGCGTGCACCCAGCTCGGCCGCGTAATGCAGCAGGGTGGAGGAGTCCAGGCCCCCGCTGGCCCAGATACCGAGCGGAACATCGCTGACCAGATGCTCGCGGACCGAATCGCGCAGCAGGCCGTCGAGCTCTTCAACGGCGTCTTCGGTGCGAATGCGCGGATCCGGCCTGAACTCGAGCCGCCACCACGGCTCGACAGTCGAGACCCCGTTTCTCCATTCGAGAAAATGTCCGGAAGGCAGCTTCTCAATGCCTTCCACCAGCGTGCGCGGGCTGGGAACGAAGCCGAGGGAAAGGTAATCCTGCAGGGCGGCGTTATCGAGCCGGCGCGTGACCCGGGGATGGGCAAACAAGGCCTTGAGCTCAGAGCCGAACACGATATCCCGGCCGAGATGCCGGATGTAGAGCGGCTTGATGCCCATGCGGTCGCGCGCCAGCACAAGCCGCTTATCCCGCTGGGACCAGAGGGCGAGTGCGAACATACCGCGGAATCTCTCGAAACAGCGGGTATCCCATTCGAGAAAAGCGTGCAGAGCGACTTCGGTGTCGCAATCCGAGCGGAAGCGATGGCCGCGGGATTCAAGCTCGCGGCGCACTTCCCGAAAATTGTAGATTTCGCCGTTATAGACGATGATCGTCTGGCCATCGTCGCTGCGGAGGGGCTGTTCGCCACCCTGCGGATCGATCACGGAAAGGCGCACTGCGCCCAAAGCGACGTCCTCCGACCAGTAGCAATCCTGCTGGTCGGGGCCCCGGTGAATCAGCGATTCTGTGGCGCGCCGTATGACGCTTTCGTCAATTCCACGCGAATCATGCGTGAACCCCGCGAAGCCGCACATTCCTTCTCACCCCGTATACTCCGCCTCTCCGCAAGGCGGATATAAAGGAATTATAGCGGCCAGAGCAGCCATCTGCAAGTTTCAGTACTTTTTGTCAGTGCGTTCGGGAACTTTTTCCCGATGCGGTTCAATTATCTCCGCCGCCTGCGCCACCCGTGCTCCAGCTGCCAGCCAGCGGATCGGCGCCGTTGCTCGGAGCGGCGCGCAGGATCGGTTCTACTCCCGCAACCAGAGCCGTCGCTGTCAATTTGGCCGCGTCGGTTCCAGTAGCGCCGGTCACAATGATGGCGTCGCCAGGCTTGAGATCCGCAAGCTCGATGGAGGGCTGCTGCTCAATAAGTTTTCCAATATCCGTATTTCGCGCACCGCGGCCGCCGCCACGCCCGCCGCCAGCACCCGCAGCCGCGGGGTCTCCACCTGGATTTCCACCACCTGGATTTCCACCACCAGGATTTCCACCACCAGGATACCCACCACCTGCATTGCCGCCAGCCCCACCATTACCGCGGCTCCCCCGGCCACCAGCCTGCTGGTAGGAAGGATTCAGTTGCCGGGCCACCGTCATGGCAGCCACGTCGCTGAACTTCTTGAGTAGTGTGTCGGACCGGAGAGCGACCGTGATTGGCTTTTTCGACGAGATTTCAATTCCGGAGATCTCCTTGGCGGCCGTATCGATAGTTTTCACCTGGACGCCAATGGTTTTGAACGAACCGGACCCGATGCTCTGGACCTTAATCTCGGAGCCATCTGAGCTCTTCTGCCCGAGAACCCGCACAACGTCGCCGGCCTTAATAGTGGCCAGGGTGCCTTCGGTATATTTTCCCGAATCGGGATCGTACCGCCGGTAATCGACCTTACCGGCGATATCCGCCACGATCTCTTTCGGAACAGGACTTCCGGCGACCTTCGCCATGAACCTAATCTGATGCGCGGCGGGGTCGACCGACGACACCAAACCGGAAGTGGCATTCTTCCACTCTTCCTCTGTGGATTGCAGGCGTTGCGCGATGTCTGCCTGTTTGGTCACGTAAAGAGTGCGGGCAGGCTTGCCGGTCGGGTCCGCGGTGAAGACACGCGCGACGATCCGGTCGCCCAGGGCAACATCCGCGGCGGTGGCGGGCACCGCCTTCTTCATGTCCGTTTCGCCGGCGGGAATCCGCAAAAATGTGGTCTTGTCGTCCCACTTTACGGTGGTGTTATCGCCTTTGTCGGGCTTAATGATGAGTGCTTTTGCCGCGGTATCCGCCTTGTCGACGGTACCGATCACGCTCTCATAAGGAGACTTTGCGGGCTGGGCCGCATCCTGAGCGGAGGCTGCCGCCCCCAACATGGCAAGCAAAGCCGGGAGGATAACGATTCTCATACATATAGTATGGCCGGATTTCGGCCCGGAATGCAGGTAAGTAAAAGTAAAAAGCCCGGCTGGGCGCTCCTTCACAAAGGGAAGGAGTGCCCGCCGGGCGTTCCGTTTTCGTGCAGCGATCTACTTCAGCGGTCCCAGAAGCGCGACAAGTCCGATCGTGATCGTGTTCATGCCCTTCGTCAAAGGATTGGCCGCACCCTGGCTGAAGAACGGCGTGTTCGACGAATCGTGCCGATATTCGAAGCGGCCCACGAAATGATCGTTCGGCTTCGCTTCGAGGGTCAGCGTGCCCTCCTTCAGAATCTGCTTCGTCCCGGTTGAGAAGCCCGAAGGATCGTTGAAAAATTCGGCGCGCCCGGCCACCGCGAACATTTTGGCCACCTGATAACGGGCCGCCCCGGCGAGACCATACCACTGGTCGTAGCCGCCGCCGATCCGGTTATCGCGGCCATAATCGCCGTTCACATACGCGCTGAATTTCGACGTCGGCGTGAGTGTGATGGTGGTATCGAGGAGATTACGCTTGCCCGCGGTGGTGCCAAGTTTCTGGGGCCCTTCGTAATAGTTAAGGAAGTAGGCATACCTGGCTTTTGTGACGGCCAGCGTCAAGGCGATGTTGTCCAGATTATTGTTGCCCCACACGGTGTTCCAGGCGTTGACCAGCTGGAAGCCGACCGTGACCTCTTTGGTGACAGGAACGTTGGCTTTGAAGCCGAAGTGGTAGTAGGGAATCGCCCATGCGAACAGGAGCGAGCGCGAATAGTTCCAGTTGGAAGTGCTCTCGATGACTTCCGCGCCGGCCGACGTTACAAACTGTCCGAAATCGATTTCCGTACCGTGTGTGTTGTTGGGCTTGGCGATCAGGTACATCTGCTCCACATAACGCAGACCTTTGTTTTCCTGCGCAGCCACATCTCCGGCGTGAATCAGGCGCATGGTTTCGCCCACGCCGACATCCAGATGAATACCGAAAATCTTGTCCGATTTATCGACAGTGAACTTGCCGAGACTGAACCGGGGATACCCGGTATGGATGTTGAAATTCTGCAGCTGGTTGTAATCGAGGTCCGGATGATTATTGTTATACGTGTAGTAGGCATCCGCCATCGCGCTGAAAACCCATCCCCCGTATTTGGCGGGGGGCGCCGGGGGCGGGGCAGCGGGGTCGGCCGGCTTCGATGAATCGGTAGCCGCGGCGGGTGCGCTTTGCTGAGGCGCGGGGTCTGGCGCCGCTGCCGCCCATGCAGACACGGCAAGCGTAAGAATACAGATTGGTATTCGCATATAAATCGTCTCCTTGAAGGGCTGGAATCAGAACACAACAAGGTGCCCGATCTGGAATGCTGAAACTCCAAGTTTACGGTTCCATGAACCGCCTTCGGAAATAGATTTTTTCGATTGGACGGATATGCGATTTTCTTAAATGTCGTAGTAAAGAGAGAACTCGTAGGGGTGCGGGCGAAGCCTGACCGCCTCGGCTTCATTGCGTCGTTTGTATTCTATAAAAGTTTCAAGAAGCTCTTCTGTAAAGACGTCGCCCTTCAGCAGAAACTGGTGATCGTCTTCGAGGCAGACCAGAGCTTCGTCGAGCGAGGCGGGCATCGAAGGCACCGACTTCATCTCTTCGGGCGAAAGGTCGTAGATGTCTTTGTCGAGGGGCTCGCCCGGTTCGATCTTATTCAAAACACCGTCGAGACCCGCCATCAAAAGAGCCGCGAATGCCAGATAAGGATTGGCCGAAGGGTCCGGCGGCCGGAATTCCACGCGCTTGGCTTTAGGACTGGCCGAATACATGGGAATGCGCACCGCAGCCGAGCGATTACGGCGCGAATACGCCAGATTCACGGGCGCTTCATAACCAGGCACCAGACGCTTATAGCTGTTGGTGGTGGGCGCGATGATCGCCGAAAGCGCGCGCGCATGCTTCAGCAGGCCGCCGATGTAATACAGCGCCATGGGGCTGAGCCCCGCATAGCCATCACCGGCGAATAAAGGCTTGCCGTCCCGCCAGATCGATTGATGCACGTGCATGCCGCTGCCGTTATCCCCGAAAATCGGCTTGGGCATGAACGTCACGGTCTTGCCGTACTGATTGGCCGTATTGCGGACGATGTACTTATACAGGGTCATGTTGTCGGCGGATTTCACCAGCGTGTTAAATCGCTGATCGATCTCGCACTGGCCGGCCGTTGCGACTTCGTGGTGATGGCATTCGATGACGAGGCCGCAGCGCTCCATCGTGTTTACCATTTCCGATCGCAGATTCTGGTAATGGTCCGTGGGCGGAACCGGAAAATAGCCCTCTTTATAGCGCGGCCGGTAGCCGAGATTGTCGTTCTCGCGGCCGGAATTCCAGCGGCCCTCCTCGGCATCGATGAAATAAAAACCGGAGTGGGCGTTCTGATCGAAGCGGATGTTGTCGAAGATGAAGAATTCGGCTTCGGCGCCGAAATAAGCGGTGTCACCCGCGCCGGTGTTTTGCAGATACATTTCGGCCTTGCGGGCGATCCAGCGCGGGTCGCGCTCGTAATTCTGCTTGGTCAACGGATCGCGGACGTCGCCGATCATCACCAGCGTCGGCGTCTCCATGAAAGGATCCATGAAAGCCGTGCTCGCATCCGGGATGAGCAGCATATCGCTTTCGTTAATGGCCGCCCAGCCGCGGATGCTCGAGCCGTCGATTCCGAAGCCATCCGCGAAGGCGCTTTCGGTCAGTTCACCGATCGGATACGAGATATGATGCTGCAGGCCGGGGATGTCGCAAAAGCGCACGTCGACCTGGCGAGCGCCATTTTCCTTCGCATACTGGAGGACTTCTTGTGGTGTCATCGAAGTTTTAAGTTTACCTGTAAGAGCCGACAGCCCCGCGGAGGGATTTACCTCCACCTCATTCCCGCTATTCATGTCCCTTGCCGCGCCATCCCGGCGCTATGGAAACACGCACTCTATCGCAACATTCTAAAATTACAGCACCGCGCAGCAGGCTGCACGAGGACTCGAAACCATGGGCGTCCCGGCAGACGCCATGAAGAAGATCGCCCGCTCACTGCGGGATCACCGCGAACTGACCCTCAACTTTTTTGCAAAAAGCAGGGACTTTGTACAAAATCGGTATAAGAGCTACCACCGCTCGTTTTCCGGCAACTGCGGACCATTATGTTCAGTGCTTGTCCTACTTGGTGAAAGCATTCTTTCCCAACTCAAGATGGAGCCTGATTGAAGGAATCCACACTGGTCCGCGCTGCTGGTTGTAAGCGGGATTCGCAACATGCTGAAGATCAAAGCTCGCGAAGAATCCAGGGAACAGGCGTGCGCTGTAGTAGGTTTCAGAAATGTACTCCGGCCCGTACTGCAAGTGTCCATCGCCGATCAGAAAATCATACCCTCCGCGCGCCAGATAGAGCGCATGGACACCGGAGATTCCGCTGACCGTGAGTTCAGTTGCCACCGTGTCGAACGGACGACGCCACCTCCGGCCGATGATCGAGACACCACCGGTCGCCAGTCGATCGATCGCAGTGAACGCGAAAGTCTCCGTCTTTCCATCATTCCAGCCGAGCCGGGCAAAGACTCCGATGTTTTTCGTCAACGCCTGCTCCATATTCAACCCCAGTCCATATTTGAGCGTTCCGTTGCGGCGGGTGTCCGTAACAACCGGAGTTCCACCCGTCAGTTCCGCCTGCCGGATCGCCTCGGCGTAGTTGCCTGCATTCGCGTGATTCAGGTAGGGCATGACCCGCATGGCGCCGGGGTGTTTTCTTACGGTGTACCGGTATTCCCCCTCGAACACGTCGCCGCGATTCACAAACAATCTGCGGTCGAACCGAAGCCCATTGGCGACTCGGGGCATGGCCGCGCTTGCATACCGGAAAGACCAGTTGCGCAGATGCACTTCATGTACCCAGCCCCACGTATAGCCCCGGACATCTGCCGGGTAGTCCCACGCGCCGTTGACCATAACCCCCCAGCCGATGAATTGCGTCCGTGGATCATGCGAGTAGCGGTTGTTATCGAAGAAGTCACTCAGAGTGAAACGCCCGATGGTGATCGTGTACCGCTTCATGGGGCGCTCGCCGGCCAATTGATTCTCCTCGCTTTCAAAAGACTCCTTCTCGCTCCCGAATCCGAAGTCATGGGAGACGTAGAGGCGCGCCAGGTAGGGCTTCGGTGTCGCTGACGCGACGCGCGGCAACTCGCCATTCGAGGAGTTGGCCAGGCCATCTACATCGCTGAACCCGCGGCCGCCGGCGATCTCGGGATTGAAATACAGGAACGTATTTGGCTCCAGGCGAAGCCCGAGGAACAGGGTGGTCGTAAGCGAAGCGTCTCGCTCCGGATAATCCTGGAGGCTGAATGCGCCGGAGTATGGAGAGCGGAACGTGCCGTGATACTGTCCGATCGAACTGGCCTGGTAGAAGAGGTTCCAGCGCTCCGGCGCCTGGCTTGCATCCGGCTGGGCAGGTGGAGTTTGATCCTGTGCCCGCGAAGACGCGGCGCATGAGATGAGGAGTGCCAGACAGCAGACGGCTTGTGAGGCGGTGGTTCCCGAAGCACGCATCACCTTGCATCCACCAGTTCTTCGCTTGCTGTAATGATTGCGCCCTCAGGGTCAGCCGGGGCCACCACTTCCCAGGAGATGGCGGTGACGCCGGCTTCGAGCGAGAGCCTCGTGACGATCTGTTCCAGCACTTCCTCTCCCGGACCGATGGTCTTCAAATAAGCTTTCACGTGTACGCGGGCCAGCAGTTCATCATCGAGACTGTGCAGGGCGACGAGCGTCAAGGGGGTACGCCCGACGTTCGGGATCAGCATGGTCCGGATATGGTTTCGTCTTCCGTCCTGCAAGTACAACGCAGACGATAAAGGATCTCGATGTACTCCTTCTGAGCGGGTGTGCGGTTAATCAGGTGTGCCAATGGGCGAAGGATCAGGTTAGCGCAAAGCGCGCCCACGGCTCCCAGCGCAGCGAAGCCAGGATGTCCAATCCCAGCCAGCGTCCCAACTGCTGCCGTGCACCACAGGGTCGCGGCGGTCTTCAGTCCGCGAAGGTTGAAGCTATCCTTCAGTATTACGCCGCCGCCGAGAAAGCCGATGCCGGAGACGACATATGCCATACCCGGCCGTGGCTTCGGTGTGTTTCGACGGAATCAATCGGTGACGATCATGTTGTCTTGCTCAGGTGAAAGCGGTTTCATCCCTTTGCCTTCCCGCGTTGACCGTTTCGACCGCCGGCCTGAGTAACGCAGCGCGCTCTCGCTCTTTGTGCTAGCCATAAATCACCCCCGCCAGCTGTAGTACCCGAAACGCCAGGAGTCCGAACATGAGAAACAGATAACCGCGCAGCGCAAACAGGCAGGCCCTAACGGTCCGGGTCATCTGCATCGGTCCGAGGTGTTCGGTTTCCACCTTCTCTTCCAGCACATCGTCCAATGGATGCACCACAGCAAACACGGGCCGTTCCTTTTGCATTCTGTCTTCGAGATCGATCGTCATAACTTTCTCCTCTACGCATTCGGAAATAATCCAGGCACAGCCACTTGTGCCGCCAGAAGGAGCGACAGCACAAACAGGAGGGCCACGATCGTCCAATTCACAATGTTGTTCCAGCGCTTGTTGGCGAACCTTGTGCCCAGAACCTCTCTGTCATTCAGCAAAAGCTGCAGGAAAATAATTGCCGAGGGCAGCATGAGTCCGGCGAGCACCTGCACGCTTAGAATGATCAGTTGCAGAGGCGCACGCGGTATCAGTACGATGGCCGCAGCGGCGATCACACTCAACGCATAAATGGCATAAAATGCCGGAGCCTCTTTGATCGGCTTCTGCAGGCTATGAGGCCAACCGCGGACTTCGCCGTAAGCCCAGGCGCTCGATAGCGAAATCGCCGTCGTACCGAGCACGGCCGCATTGATCATGAGCAGCAGGATCCCGTTCTTGACGAAAGGCCCGAAGACGGCGCCCAACTGTACGGCCATTTGAGCCGGGTCGGTGAACTCCCAATGATGCTGGTAGGCCGCATTCCCCGCCAACATCATGCAACCGGCGATAAGAATGGTAAAAACAGCACCAATCAGGGTGTCCAGCCTCGCCAACCCCAGATCGGCAAAACGAAGGCGCTTATCGGCCACGCAACTCTGCTGAAAGAAGAGTTGCCATGGGGCGATAGTGGTGCCGACTATGGCGATGACAGGAACAGCCACCCG
>JBDUBZ010000303.1:0-5161 GCA_040003745.1 Terriglobia bacterium | reverse complement strand
CCGGAGATCGTTCGGACCGCTCCCGAACCCGCGCCGTAGCGGCGGGTCGCCTCTGTAGCGGCCTCAATGAGCCGGGGGTGAGTGGTTAAGCCAAGGTAGTTGTTGGACGCGAGATTGACGACATCCCTGCCGTCCACTCGGCATTCGGCGGCGCTGGCGCCCTGCAGAACGTGCAGCTTATTGAAAGTTCCGGCAAGTTTCCATTCGTTCACCTGGTCGGCAAGATACGAGAGAGGGTTCACGTTTTTAAGATACGGCAGCGGATCGGCTCCGGGTGCTCAATCTCGATCGGTATCCTGCTGCCTGCGGTGACCAGCGGCGTCACAGAACCGCTGATATTCTCGCGAACCGGCGAAACGCCGTGATAGTATCCACGTCCATGGGGTGAGACGAGTTGTATGCGGAAGATCATTCGTAATCACAAGAAGCCCTTGTCGTGCCTGCCTTGACGTCTGTCTATCCCGGCTAAAGGTTCGAAAAATGGCATCCGTTACCCTGCTCGCAGCCAGCCCCGGCCTTTCCAGAGCCAAAACCCTTATCTGGATCTCCCTTGGTCTCACGGCGCTCTTTGTCTTCATTACTTCCGAACTTCTTCTCGTTACCGATTACCCGATGTACCACGCCTACCGTCTGCAGGTCATCGCCGATCGCCATCTCCTCATCCCACATTCACTCTGTGGCATGATCGCTCTCCTGGCCGGCCCGGTGCAATTCTCATCGCGGTTTCGCCGTCGTCATTTGAAATTCCACCGCGTCCTCGGCCGCGTCTACGTCATTTCAGTCTTTATCGGCGCCTTCACCGGGATCGCCCTCGCCTCCGGCCGCCCTGGCCTGCCAGGAACTGTCGTTCAGGCCGCCGCCTGGATTGTCTGCACCACCGCCGCCCTCATAACCGCGCGGAACCGCCAGATCGACCAGCATCGCCAATGGATGGTTCGCTCCTATGCCGTCACGTTTACCTTTGTCTCCAGCCGTGTGCTCAATCTCCTGCCCGCCTATTGGAGCCATCTTGGCGATACCTTATCCGCCGTCGGCGTCATCGCTTTCACCCTCGTTTCCCTGCTGATCGTCGAACTCGGCTTCAACTGGCGCAAGCTCACCACCCGTCGTGCCTGATGAGTCTCGCGACAAAACGACTCCGCGAGCCATCCCGCGGTCGGGCGCTCAACGTGCAAATGAACGAATCGTCGGGAACGGGAATTTGCCGGCAGGCGTCTGCTTCATGCAGAAATGCATGGTTGCGGCCTTCGACGGCGGCTGATCGGCTTGCCTTTCGGGCCGGGTTTTTATCCGCCGGATCCCCGGTGGAAATTTCCCCGTAAACACAAATCAACGGACGATGGGTCATTCTAAATTCAACATCGGCATTATTGGCGGCGGCATCGGTGGCGTTGCCGCCGCTGTTGCGCTGCAGCGCGCAGGCATTGACGCAACTGTCTACGAGAGGGCGACCGAACTTCGCGAGGTGGGCGCAGGCATGATGCTCTGGCCAAACGCAACGCGCATCCTGAAGGAACTGTGTCTGCTTGAAAAAGTTGCGGCATTGAGTGGAGCGAGCGAGCATTTTCTCGTTCGCTCCCACACTGGCGCCATTCTCATGGACCTCGGGCTCGGTCATTTCGACGCGCCCGCCCTGTGTACCCGCCGGTCGGACCTTCTCGACGCGCTGCTTTCGGCATTGCCGGCGGAGCGCCTTCGCCTGGGCCACGATTACCGATCTTTCGAAGAGCGAAAATCGAGCGTAGGAGTTCATTTTGCCAAAGGTATTTCCGCGGAGCATGACATCCTCATCGGCGCCGATGGCATTCGTTCGCGCGTTCGTTCTCAATTGTTAGGAGTCTGTGAGCCAATCTACCGGGGCTACACGGTCTGGCGGGGGCTGGCGCGCCTCCCAGGCGCCCGCTCGGATGGCTCGAACAGTGAAACCTGGGGACGAGGACAGCGCTTCGGCATTCTCAGCACCGGTGGCGATCGGTTCACCTGGTATGCCACCGCGAATAGCGATCCCGTTCACGTCGACTCACACGAGGGCCGTCGGCAAGAGCTGATGCGGATGTTCGCTGGGTGGCACGACCCGGTCGAAAGTCTGATTGCCGCGACAGAAGAAGGCGCCATTCTGAAAAATGGCGCGTACGATCTTCCTCGCCTGAAATGCTGGGGACACGGGAGATTGATGTTACTCGGCGACGCCGCGCATCCCTGCACGCCGAATCTCGGCCTGGGGGGCTGCATGGCGCTTGAAGACGCACTGGTTCTCGCCAAATCGTTTGTCATGGAGGCGAATCCGGAGTTGGCTCTCCGCCGCTATGAGTTGCTGCGCCGCCACCGGACTCGCCACGTGCAGCAACGCTCGCTTCGGATGGGCAAAATCGGGCAATGGGAGAATCGGCTGATCATCCGAGGGCGCCAGATCGTTACCAGCATCCTTCCCGCCCGGCTCTTTGAACGCAATCTGAGGAAGATATATTCATATGCTGCTTAGAACCTTGCAGGTGGCCGCGGCGCTCCTCGCCACTTTACCTCTCCTCGCACAGGACAAAGCCCAGGATAGACGACTCGATACACAGCGCAGCACGATCACCATTCACGTCGGGAAATCCGGCTTCTTGGCTATCGCTGCGCACGACCACACTATCGATGTGCCCATTTCCTCCGGCGCCCTCCGGGACTCGGCAGTCCCGCATATCGAGTTCACTGTCGAAACCGCGAAAATGACCGTGAGGTCCGACCCTAAGATCGACGCGAAAACACAGGCCACGATCCAGACCCATATGGAAGAGATGGTGCTCGAGACGAAGAAATATCCCGAGATCGTTTTTCGCTCCTCTCGCGTCGAAAGGATCGCCGACGGGCAATGGAAGGTCGATGGTGGCTTGTCTCTGCACGGGGTCACGAAGCCGGTCAGTCTGACTGTGAAGCAGAGCGGCGATTCCTGGACCACGCACACAGTACTTCGGCAGACGGATTTTGGAATCACGCCCATCAGCATCGGTGGCGGAATCATCAAGGTGAAGAACGAAGTGGAGCTTGACTTTCAGATCTTTGCCCGCTGATAAACGTTGGCCTGAGGTGGTGTTACAGCAGTCATGCAAGAGAATACGAAGAAGTGGGCGCGAAGCCGCCAGCCTTCATCGGAATTGCGGACCGCGACTCTCCTTGGTCGCGGCCTTTCGCTTATACTTCCCTTCGCGCCTGAGAATTTCTGCGCGGGGCATGGAAAGCAGATGGCCGACGAGGCTGTCGAATGCTTCGAATTCCGCAGAGTGTTTCACTTGAAAGCAGCCTACCACCGGCAGGTCACTACCAATTTCTGGTTTGCGCCTGATTCGCACAAAACTGAAAACGGCGCTCGGCACTGCGAGCCACGAGCTGACATGTTAACGTCCTTTATGATTCACCACGCGTATTGGAAAGCTGAATGAGGTGTGTAGCGCAAAGGGGATTTGGCGCCAGTTACCCTGGCGGTGACAGTCGTACCCAGTTTTGGCGTTATACGGTGCTCTGATTTGATTCCCGCCGTGAACCTACTGAGGCAATGAGAATCCGGACGGCAAAGCTGCTGCCTCAAGATTGATTGTTCTCCGGTGATGGGATGGTGGAGTTTCAGATATTGGGCGTGCAGGAAATATCCTCCATCGCCGGGGAGGCCGGGGAGATTTTCAGGATGCTGGCCGGTGAAGCCGTACCGAGGATCGCCCACCAGCGGATGGCCGATGGATGCCAGATGGATTCTGAAATAAGCGTCAGGCAGGACCATCCGCGCGAAAGCAAGCTTTTCAATTCATCGTGTGTCATTTTTTCGGCTGAATGTACCCCACTCGCCCATCTGAAACGAGCCCGGCGTGGCTTGATCGATTGCAGCGAGTATTTGCGGAACATGGTTTTTGATGATCGGCAACTGAATGGCTGATAGAGCTGGCAACTCGGGCCCGCAACGGTGCTTCGATTCGGCGCAGGCACTTATTACGACCTGGGTTATTCCTCTGTGGCCGGGGCGGTTAGCGGCTTCCCGTTCGTCCAGACGCGTCTGACCACGAACACATCCTTCCCTTTGAGTGGGGCAGCCGCAGCCCCCGTGGCGATTCAAACAAACCCGCCGGCATCATTTCTTGCGGTCGTGGATCCTGACCACGTTCTGCCGCGAACATACGAGTGGAATGTCTCACTCGAACACAACTTTGAGGGCGGCACATCTGCGTCGCTTTCCTATGTGGGCGCTAGTGGCCGGAGATTAATGAAACAGGACGTGTACTACGCTCCGAACGCTATGTTTACAGGTCAAGTGGAAGTGATGAGTAACAACGCGGCTTCGGATTACAACGCTTTGGAGCTGTCATTCCGTCGTCAGATCGCCCACGGACTAACGGGTCTGGCCGCGTATTCGTGGGCACATTCCCTGGATAACTCTTCCTCCGATTCGACATTGACCAACGTTCCCGTTGCAGACACTTCCCGCGAATGGGCGTCTTCGAATTACGATATTCGGCACTCTGTTTCGGGAGCCCTTTCGTATCAAGTAGGCAAGGGTTCGCAGGGAGTGTTGCGGCCTTTAGTAGCCGACTGGAGGGCAACGGTGATTCTCGAAGCTCGGACGGCATTTCCAAGTCAATATACTGACCGGCTTGAATCCGTTCCCACTGGGAGCATTGCAGACCGGGGCCAACGGTGTTGCCAGGCCCAATGTGATGCCGGGTATACCCGAATGGATTGCTGATCCTGACGTTGCGGGCGGCCGCAGGATAAATCCTGCGCCATTTTCAATTCCAGTTGGACCGCTTCAAGGCACTCTCGGCAGGAACGCACTTCGGGGATTTGATGCAGTCAACATGGACACCGCGATCCAGCGTGAATTCCCGGTATCGCACGGTATGGTCCTCCAATTTCGATGTGACATCTTCAACCTCTTTAATCACCCCAATTTTGGCAGTCCTGTAAGCTATCTAAGCTCGCCGCTGTTTGGGCGAAGTACTCAGATGCTTGGAACGTCTCTCGGAAGTGGCAGCGCATCGGGCGGGCTGAGCCCTCTCTACCAAATTGGCGGGCCCCGCGAATTTCAGTTGGCGATGCGACTGCGATTTTAAGTTCGGCAACCGGAGTAATCACCATCCCGCCGCCGCGACATCCCCGAGTGAACAGCAGCACGCCGGCGCTTCAGGATCTG
>JBDUBZ010000302.1:0-5168 GCA_040003745.1 Terriglobia bacterium | reverse complement strand
AAGGATGAAGTGGAGCGCGTGAAAGCGCGGGCTTTGCGCGCGATGGACCGCACCGCCGCGAACTCGCAGCAACTCGCCATGGCGCTGACCGAGACCATTGCGGATGGCGACTGGCGGCTTTACTTCGCCAACTACGACCAGCTTAAAAGGGTCACTCTGGACGATGTAGTGCGAGTTGGAAAGCTCTACTTCAAGGATTCCAATCGCACCATCGGGGAATTCATTCCCACCGCGGCGCCCGACCGGACCGAAGTGCCCGCGACCCCGGATCTCAACACCGTCTTCAAAGACTTCAAGAGTTCCATGGCAGAGCTGCAGGGCGAAGCCTTCGATCCCAGTCCCGCCAATATCGAGAAACACATTACGCGCACCAAACTTCCCAACGGAATGACCATCGAGCTGCTGCCGAAAGCGACGCGCGGCAACACGGCTTCCGCAGCTTTGGAATTGCGATTCGGTGACGAAAAATCACTGTTGAACACGGGCGCGGTGGCGTCGATCACCGGCGCTATGCTGATGCGCGGTACGAAATCGAAAACCCGCCAGCAGATTCAGGATGCGATGGACAAGCTGGGCGCGACGGTTGCGGTAGGCGGCGGACGTGGCGGCGGCGCCGCGAGTAGCGGATCCGTGCAGGCCTCCATCCAGGCGAAGAGTGAAAATTTGGTTGCGGCGCTGGGGCTGGCTGTCGAGATTCTGCGTGAGCCCTCGTTCCCCGAGGCGGATTTCGACCAGATCAAGAAGCAACAGATTACCGGTATTGAAAACGGCCGCACCGAACCCGCAACGCTTTCGGTGGAAGCGTTGCAGCGAACTCTCAGCCCGTTTTCGAAGGGCGACATTCGCTATGTGCGGTCCATCGAGGAGCGCATCGAAGACATCAAAAAGGTCACGCTCGACGATGTGAAGAAGTTCCATGCGAAGTTCTATGGCGCCTCGCACGCGGATCTTGTTGTTGTGGGGCAGTTCAATCCCGAAGAAGTGCGGAAAGCCGCTGGCGAACTGCTGGGCGGCTGGAATAATTCAGAGTCATACGCCCGAATCTCCGCGAAGTATCTGAAGACCACACAGGTCAACCTGAAGATCGAGACGCCCGATAAACAGAACGCCCAGTTCGAGGCTGGGTTGCGTCTGCAGATGTCCGATTCCGATCGTGACTATCCCGCGATGGTGCTGGCGAACTACATTTTCGGTGGCTCCATTACAGGCCGCCTGCCGGATCGCGTGCGCAATCGGGAAGGCTTGAGTTACAGCGTGAACTCCGGATTCGGCGCCGCTTCCGACGGTGACGCCGGAGTTTTCAGCGCCGCGGCCATCGCCAACCCACAGAACATGCCCAAGGTGGAGGCGAGCTTTCGCGACGAACTCACGAAAACTTTGGCGAACGGGTTCACGGCTGAGGAGGTGGGCGCCGGGAAGAAGGCTCTGCTGGACGCGCTGGCGGTACAGCTTTCGCAGGATCAGGCCATTCTGGCGCGCATCCGGGCGCGGGACGATTTCGGCCGTACGCTCGCGTGGGATGCCGATTTAAATGCAAAGATCGGCGCGCTGACGGTTGATCAGGTTAACGCGGCTTTCCGCAAATGGGTAAATCCCGCCGCGGTGTCGATTGTGAAGGCCGGGGATTTTAAAGCCGCAGCCGTTTACCAGTAGTTTCAGGCGGGGTGCCGCTGCGTCGCTCAGTATATGATGCAAGACTATGGCATCCACAGCGCATGATGCAATGCGAGGCACCGAACGCCCTACCAGGGTCCGTTACTGGGTTGTATTCTTCGCGGTCGCACTGGCTGTGGTCACGTATGTCGATCGCGTGGCGCTCAGTCAGGCAGCCCCCAAAATATCCCATGACCTGAACCTCACCAAGACCCAGATGGGTTGGGTCTTCTTCGGTTTTCTTACCGCCTATGCGCTGTTTGAAATTCCCAGCGGATACCTTGGCGACAAGCTTGGACCCCGCAGCGTCCTGATGCGCATCGTGATCTCGTGGTCGGTTTTCGTGGCCGCCACGGGCCAGGCGTTCAACTGGATTTCCCTGATCGTTATTCAGACCTGCTTCGGCGCGGGTGAAGCGGGCGCCTTCCCCAACATCGCGAAAGTTTTTTCGGTCTGGCTGCCGCAGGAGGAGCGCGTGCGCGCTCAGGGGATTGTGTGGCTGAGCGCGCGCTGGGGCGGCGCCTTCACGCCCTACCTGGTGTTTCTGATTTTTCAGGTCGTTTCCTGGAGAGCGGCGTTCGGTATCTTCGGGCTGGTTGGATTTGTCTGGGCGTTGTTCTTCTACCGCTGGTTTCGCGATCGCCCGGCCGACAATCCGAATGTCAATCGCGCCGAACTCGAATTGCTGCGCGAGGCTTCCGAGAGGGCCCAGGGGCACGGCAGCGTTCCCTGGGGCAAATTCCTCCGCTCCCCAACCGTCTGGCTGCTGGCCGGCCAGTATTTCTGCCTCTCCTACAGCTGGTATTTTTCTATCACCTGGCTGCCGACATATCTCAAGGAAGCGCGGGGCCTCGATCCCTCCACGAAAGAATTCGCCATCCTCGCCGGTCTGCCCCTGTTCCTCGGCGGAATCGGCGCCATTTTTTCCGGCTTCATCTCGAAGCCTCTGACGCGGCTCACGGGCAGTGTCACCGCGACGCGCCGCCTGCTGGGATGCACCGGTTTTCTGGGCGCCAGCAGCCTGATCGTCCTGTCGACTTTCCTTGCGAATCCTATCCTCGCGGTGGTCGCTCTCGCCTTCGCCAGTTTCTCAAACGATCTTATTATGCCAGGCGCGTGGGGCGCCTGCATGGATGTGGGCGGCCGCTATGCCGGAACGCTCTCCGGCACCATGAACATGATGGGCAATCTGGGCGGCGCGCTGGCGTCAGCCATTGCCCCTTACATCCTGAAATTCAGCGGCGATAACTGGAATGCCGTACTTTACACGGCCGCCGCCGTGTACTTCGCCGGGACTTTTTTCTGGATCACCCTCGACCCGGTAACGCCGCTTGAGAGTGAACCGGCCCACGCCTGAGCCGCCGCGAGAATTGCATCCGAAGCGGCGGATGCCATAGTCTGGCAGGATACTCTTGCGCGCGATGGACTTTCATCCTGTTGAAGCGAATTTGCGGGAATCCTTCCGCGTTCTGGCTAAGGGGAGGGTGCATGGGGATGTACTCGAACTGCCCGGATTGACCATTGCGTCCCTTGGTGCGGCATTCCAGATGTTCAATACTGCGTTTCTGAGCAGCCCGGTCACCGACAAGGCCGATCTGGAAAGCCGGCTGGAGAGCGCCCGTCTGCATTTCCGTTCGCGGCGCATCGAGTGGGCATTCTGGCTTTGCGACGGGTGGCTCGAAGGCCGGGTTCGCCGCAACGTAACGCAGATCTTCCAGCGGTTTGGCCTGCGGCTTTCGTCGGAGATGCCGGGCATGATTGGCTCGCCCCTCGGAAAGCCCCGGCGCTCGCTTCCAGCGCTCGACATGCGGCCGGTGAATTCGGAAAGCACGCTCAACGATTTTCGCGCTATCGGTTCGGTGAGCTTTCACGTTCCTTATGACTGGTTCAGTGAAGTGTTCGATGCGAGCGTGGCCGCTGGACAGCGGGACTTCCTCTGTAATGTGGGCTACCTGCATGGGGAGCCCGTTGCCACGTCCGCCAGCCTTCGATCGAACGGCGTTGTCGGCCTGTACAACATTGCCACCGCGCCCGCTTACCGGGGACGCGGCTACGGTGAAGCAATCACGCGCATGACCATGCAAAACGCGCTCAAGGCTGGCGAGCCCGTGGTGCTGCAATCCACGTCGCAGGGGTTGCGCATTTACGAGCGGCTTGGCTTCCGCGAGGTCACCCGCATTCTGGTCTACAACTCGATCTGAGGGCTTGTCATCGATGTGAGGGCTTACCATCGATCTGAGGGCTTACCATCAAAGCGATGCCGCTGCGGCGTACGCTTCTCTATTTGTCCCGTCATCCCGCGCTGCGGGGCTGGACCGAGACTTCTCCGCTGGCGCGAAGTTTATCGTCAAGGTTCGTTGCCGGCAGCACGCTCGAAGAAGCGATCGCCGTTTGCATACGATTGCGCGCCGAGGGAATTACCACCACTCTCGACTATCTGGGCGAGCACGTGAAATCGCCGGGAGAAGCGCAAGCCTGCCGGGATATGTACCTGCGCATGCTCCATGCCATGCGCGCTGCTGCCGTCGAACCGAATGTATCGGTCAAGCTGAGCCAGTTCGGGATCGATATCTCCGCGTCGGAGTGCGTGGCGAATGTTGAGTTGCTGGTGGGGAAGGCCGCTGAGGTGGGGGGCTTTGTACGCATCGATATGGAATCGAGCGCGTACACGGAGCGTACGCTTGAAATCGCGGCGCGGCTGCATGAACGTTATGCGGCGTGCGGCGTCGTCATCCAGTCGTATCTTTACCGGAGCGGGGCGGATGTGGCAAAGGCGACGGCGCAGGGCATGCGGATCCGGCTCTGCAAGGGCGCTTATCTGGAATCCTCTTCAGTCGCCTACGAGACGAAAGCGCAGGTCGACCACAGCTATGCGACGCTCGCCGGCTACCTGCTTTCCGCGGATCGTTACCCGGCGATTGCAACTCACGACGAGCGGATTATACAGACTGTCCGGCGTTTCGCGGACCGGCACGGGATTGGCCGGGATCGGTTCGAATTCCAGATGCTCTATGGCATTCGGCGCGATTTGCAAAAGCAACTGGTGGACGCCGGATACCGGCTGCGTCTCTACGTGCCCTTTGGTGAAGCGTGGTATCCGTATTTCATGCGGCGGCTGGCGGAACGGCCTGCGAACTTACTATTCCTCGCGCGGAATTTATTGAAGCGCTGACACGCTTACAGCATCAGCTGTCCGCCATTCACCTCGAGAGTTTCCCCCGTGATGAAAGAGGCGGCGTCGGACGCGAGGAACGCGATGGCTTTGGCGCACTCGAGCGATGTGCCGACGCGGCCCATGGGAATTCCGGCCACGAAGTTCTTCATCATCTCCGGGGTGGAGAACATCTCGTGAAACGGGGTATCGATCACGCCTGGAGACACGCCGTTCACGCGAATTCCCAGCGGGGCGAGCTCGCGCGCCAGGCCTTTGGTAAACGTGATGAGCGCGCCTTTGGCCGTCGCATACGCCACGGCGCCCGGGCCGCCTCCATTACGTCCCGCAATGGAAACGAGGT
>JBDUBZ010000301.1:0-5179 GCA_040003745.1 Terriglobia bacterium | reverse complement strand
AACGGCTTCACAACCGCTAAAAACTTTAGTGATTGGATCTTAAGGTTTCCCGGGATGCTTCGTCAAGCGAAAAACAGGAATGAATTTGTCCACAGCGTAACTGATTGAAAAAAGATGGCTTTCCAAAGCTGTGAATTTCCTGTTGAAAATTGTTGAAAATTGTAGTACGCGAGGCAAATCGTCCGCTTCCAACGTCCAATTGATACTAACCAAAGCACTTTAGCGCCTGTCGGAGATATGCAGTGAGATCATCGGCTCCCCATCTCCCGATGGACCGGAGCGCCGCAGCATGATTCGCAGACCACCCACCACAATGCCGGCAACCACACACATCGCCACCAGAATCAGACAGAGAATGAAGATATTCAGGAACAGGGTTCCGGTGTTATCGCTCTGATTTTGAACATGTTCCGGCAGCGTTACCGTCGCCGCGTACTTCACCTTCGACAGCAGCCGTTCGGCGTCGTCCGCGCCAGGCGCATTCATAGCCAGTGCCACAATCGGACCCGATCTCTTGACCACCGCTCCCGGCACCTGCTGAAAATGCGGTAACCGGTCGCGCGCCATTTCCATCGAGGGATAGGAGAAAATCACAAGTGTAGTTTCTTTGCCGGTCGCGCCATACTTCGCCACCACCGCCTCCGCATTGAAATGAAACGCTGCGGTACTGGGCGGAATCCCGGGGGCAAAACGCGCCAGGCTGGCCGGTCCCGTAATGTACCGCTCGGAATACGGCCGCGCTCCCAGCGGCAGATAATTCGGGAGCGTCGGAAGTGGGGAATACCCGTATTTGGCGATCGTCGCCACCACGTGGCTCAACTCATCGCCGTGGATCTTGTAGCCCTTGAAATGAAGCAGATAGTTTCCGGCGGCAACGAATGCATCCGTGGCGGTTTCCGCCGAGAGCCCCATCAAAGCGGCCTTGCGCGCATCCGCCGGCACCAGATCGTCGAACGCAGCCATGGCGCCGGTGGCGTCGTCAAACCTCCAGGCGGTGATAAAAAACGTTTGGCCCGCATCGGAATAAGGCGAAGTTTCCGCATCCCGCAGTCCGTATTCCGCCCATACTTTCGGGTCTGGAGCAGCAGCCACCGCCGGCTCGCCCCGCTTCCAGTGGCCAATCGTTTCCGGCAGCAGCGCGGGCCACACCACTGCCGGTATCAGGAATAGAAAAAGCGATCGCATGGTGGCTACCGATTTCGACGTACTCAACCCCGACTAAGATCCAGGAGAAGTATAACCTGCGCGCCGGATCAGGCCGCTCATCTCGCCTTTCAGCGCATCGGCAGCGCCAAGCCGGTTCTCTTCAGGCTGATTCTGGCTTACCTTCCACTTGCCTTCGATTCGCGAAATCGCGAACTCAATGCCGGCAATGCCTTGCAACAGCCCGTCGATATAGGCGGTCGGCGCATCGGCGGGAGTCCAAGGAACGGCTTCCTCACGCTCATGAACGGCGGTCAGCCGGTCGAGAAACAAGCGCAAACGCTCCGGTTCGGTGTAGGCCGTCAGCCTGCCCCACACATGCACCACCACATAATTCCACGTCGGAACCACACGTCCATCCTGGGCCCTGGTGGGATACCAGTTCGGGCTGATGTAAGCCTCGGGCCCCTGAAAAATCGCCAGTGCATCCACTCCCGCCTGACAATCGTTCCATAGGGGATTGCCGCGAGCAATATGCCCCTCCAGAGTCCCGAGCGGCGCCGGCGAAGGATCGTAAAGCAACGGAATGTGGTTCGCCGTCAGGCCATCCTTCCCCGCAGTAACCAGCGCCGCCAAAGGATGCCGCTCAATCAGAGCGCGCAATTCCTCCGGGCGCTCTTCGCGAAAATGGACCGGCAGATACATAGTCTATTGACGAGGCAGATTGTAAGAGAAAGTCATCTGCAAAACGATATGATCGCCCTTGAATTCCAGCGGTAGCGGAGGCAGCGGATTCGAAGCGCTGATCGAAGCTACCGCCGATTGATCGAGCGCCTGAGCGCCCGACTGACTGCTGAAATTCACCGTGGTCACCAGCCCCCGCTTGTTGATGCCGAACTTCAGCACCACCTGCCCCCGCATGCCCAGACGCGCCGCCTCTGGATAGACGGCAAACCAGTTGCGCCGCACCGCGGCCAGCACCTGAATGATGTAAGCGCGGAAATCCACGCCCATGGGGTCGCTCGCCAGTTGCAGGCTCGATTGCGGACGCCCCGCCGACGCGGGAAGGTTCAAACCCGCGCCGAGACCGCCCAGGTCCGCATCGTTCACGGAAAGCCCCTGCGCACCGCCGCGGCTCAGGCTGCGCACCGTGCCGGCAATCGAAGTATCCGGCATCGTGATCGCGCCCGTGGGCCGGGCCGCGCCGGGGCTCTTCTGGCCCCGCATAATGTCTTCGAAGGCGATCTTCGGCGGCCCATTGACGGTCGGCGGAGGCAATGCCGCCGGTTTCGGAATCTGCGTGGCTGGCGGATTCTGCGCCGCCGCCTCCATCCTCGGCGGCTCAATTACAACTTCTTTAGGCCTCACGGGCGTTACCTGCGGAGGCGGCATTGGCAACGCCTTCGCCTTCTGGCCTGGCCGCGGAGCCGGAGCCGCCGCGGGCGATTTCACCATCGGGTGGGGTGCGATCGACGCGATGGTCAGTTCCTTCCTCACCGGCTCCGTATTAGGAGCCTTCTGCGTAAGGTCGCGCGGGATATAAAGGGGCGTCACGCGGCGGTACGGCCGTTCCTCGCGAGACGGCGCCGGCGGCCCCACTTTCACGGTCAACATCAGCAGCACGGTGATGATGTGAAAGGCTACGGAACCTGCCGCGGCAACGCGCCAAAGCCGCCAGTCGGCTTCAAGATATCGCTGCGGCAGAAGATGGAGCTCGACCTCGGATGCTTCGAGCACTTTGTGCGGCGGCGTTACGGTTTCCATCCTGAAGCCAGCGTTTTGGCAACCACGCCTGCGTGCTCCTCGATTTTAGCAATGATTGCGAGGGCGGTTTCCAATGTTCGACGCGCCGTAGGGCCATCCAGTTTCGGCGGCAGGCGCGTCTCCACGCTGTCGAGAAAGGCATCGAACTGACGCTTCAGCGGCTCAGCCGGAGTGACATCGAGCTTCTCAAACGAGATGCCCTCATCACCCCCAACGGTGAACACAGCACCCTCCTGCTTCGCATAATCCGCCGAAATATACTGGCCCGGCTGGAACAGCCGCAGCTTGCGTACCCGGTCCGTCGAGACGCGGCTCGCCGTGAGATTTGCGATACAACCGTCGTCGAATTCCAGCCGTACATTCGCGATATCCACCTTCGGCGAAAGAATGGAAATGCCCGCCGCGCGGATCTCCCGCAGTTTGCCGCGCGCCAGCGCCAGAACGATATCCAGATCGTGGATCATCAGGTCGAGCACCACATCGATATCGAGGCTGCGCAGCGTGAAGACGCTCATGCGATGCACTTCGAAAAACAACGGCAGCGTCGCCATGCTTTCGAGAGCCGTGATCACGGGATTAAACCGTTCCAGGTGCCCGGTCTGCAACACGCGGCCATGCCTGTCCGCTGCCGCAATCATGCGATCGGCTTCTTCGAGCGTCAGCGCGATAGGCTTCTCTACAAGCACATCGATGCCCGCCTCGAGCAGTGCACAAGCGACCTCCGCGTGAGCCACCGTAGGCACCGCCACAACAGCCGCATCCACTTTGCCGATGATGTCGCGATAACTCGAAGCTCCGATCGCGGAATGCTCCTTTAAGCGGCCGGCATCGGTATCGACCACATACTTCAGCTCCGCCCGGCTGCTTTCCGAAACCACGCGCACATGGTTGCGCCCGAACGAGCCCGCGCCCACCACCGCGACACGGATCATTCCTTCGCCTCCACACCAACAATCGTGATCTTCGCGGCATTCGCTTTCACCAGCAGCTCGTCGCGATCGAGCATGAGCGTACGGCCTGCGTCGATGGCAAGTGCCGTGGTCCCGGTCTCGATCATCGTCTCGATCGTGCCAGGCCCAATCACCGGTACATCGAACAGCAGGTGCCGCCGCCGCGATGAAGCCTTGACGAGCGTCAGACGCCTGCCTTCCACAATGCACGCCGCGCGCCGCAGCATAACATCGGTGCCCTCCATCGCCTCGAGCGCCACGCACGCCTGCTCCGCGATGGCGACGCTTTGTCCGATATCGAGGCTCGCCAGCGCATGGGCGATCTTACGCCCGTAATCGATATCCCGCATCTCTTCGGAATCGGGCTTGCGTTTGGTAATCAGCCCCAGCGGCGCGAGCAGCGGTTTGAGCAGCAACGTCGAATCCACCAGCTCGATCCCCTCGTCGCGCAGCACCTGTTGCACTCCGCCGATCAGCGAATCGGTGTTCTTTCGCGGCAGGAGCGCCAGCAGCTTCAGCAGACGCCAATCCGGCCGGATGGCGGAGAATATCTTCGCGTGCCTGACCTGGCCGGCCATCATGATCTGGCTGATGCCTTCCTTCTTACAGGTATCGATCAGCTTGCTCAGATCGCCCAGCGAAAGCCAGTAGCACCGGGTCGCCACCCGCTCGACTTCCGGGCTCGCTTCCTCTTTGATCGCGAACGCAACGGCTTCATCGCCCTGGCGGCGGGCGCTTTCGAGCGCCACAATCGGAAAACGGCCATTGCCCGCGATGATGCCGTACTTCATCCCTTAATTACGCCGCGTTCGGAAGACGCGATAAACGCGAGCAGTTCATCGAGCTCCGCGCTCGGCGGAACTTCCTCGCGAATACGTTCCACCGCCTGAGAAGTGTTCAGGCCCGCACGCGTGAGCAGCCGGATGGCGGTCTGCAGACCTTCGATCACGCTCTTATCGACGCCCCGCCGCGCCAGCCCCACGGAATTCGCGCCGAACACCTGCACGTCCGGTTGATTGCTGGTCAGCGAATAGGGCATAACGTCCTGCTTGATCACGCTATAAGGGCCCACAAAAGCATGCCGGCCGATGCGGCAGAACTGATGCACGCCGCTGAACGGACTCACATCCGCCCAGTCCTCAATCGTCACGTGCCCGGCAAGGCCCACGCTGTTGCCGAGGATCACGCGATTACCGATTCTGCAATCGTGCGCCACGTGAGCATAGGTCATCAGCAGACAGTCGTCGCCAATGCTGGTATGCAATCCCCCGCCCTCTGTGCCCCGGTGAATGGTCACAAATTCGCGAATACTGTTGCGGTTT
>JBDUBZ010000031.1:0-17608 GCA_040003745.1 Terriglobia bacterium | reverse complement strand
TTCCTGAGAAAGCTCTACTACTATTGGATGCGCCAAAGCATAGAGCTGACTTCTCTGGCAGGTTTCCAGACCTACCCGCAGCAGTTGTACCCCAAGCCGGTATTTCTTCGATTCGCTGTCTTGGCTGACGTAAC
This sequence comes from Terriglobia bacterium, assembly GCA_040003745.1. Lineage (GTDB taxonomy): Bacteria > Acidobacteriota > Terriglobia > Bryobacterales > Bryobacteraceae > BOG-234. The sequence goes on along the minus strand of JBDUBZ010000031.1, from coordinate 17,474 downwards.
CATTGGTCCGGAGCGAACTCAAAAGCCTGTGAACATCGCTCGGCAGCAACGCCGTTCTCCGCGCGAGATCGCTGATTCCGAGTTGCTCGCCCGCTGCAAGCCCCTCGATAATACGACAGACCTTAGTGACTGTACTGGCGGTCTTCACTGCCCTGCCTCCCCTTCAAACGACCTGATAGAGTATATTCCAAAACGTCCGCAAAATGAAGGACCCGAGCTTATCCGGTTGTAGCTGAACCCGCCCTTGTATTCAACTATGTTGAAAATGGTCTTGCTCTTTACTTGTCATTAACCTACCCTTTCGATTGGAAAGATCAGGCAGGCAACGCGCCCGCTCGACACATCCCCGGACTCTGCCGAAAACCCGAAATCGGCCATCCGGGACCAGACGCTGCTGAATACAAAGGTGGAGGATTTCATTATGAGCGTCCCGACTAATAGGATGAACGCAATAGCCCGAAAAACTGTATTCTCCTGTCTGCTCTTGTTCGGCTGCGCCGTGCTCGCTCACGGGCAGTCGGTAACGGGCGCGATTCGCGGCACCGTGACCGATTCGAGCGGCGGACTCGTCGCTGGAGCGACCGTCACGATCACAGGACAATCGACCGGCGTCACCAGCACGGCCACGTCATCGTCCACCGGCGGATATAACTTTGAGCTTCTTCCTTTGGGAGCTTACAAAGTGGAAGTCGCTGCATCCGGTTTCAAGACGACGCACCGCGATAACGTTGTCGTCGATCTCGGCAACATTGTCGGCCTTGACCTTCGCCTCGAAGTCGGCGAATCGTCGCAGACCATCGACGTGACGGAATCGACTCCCATTCTGAAAACCGAGCAAGGCCAGACCGCTTCTTCGGTCTCCGCCGAAGCTTTCGAGGCCCTTCCCTTGAGTGCCGGTGCGGGCCGCAGTCCTGCCGCCTTTACGGCACTGACGCCAGGCGTCAACACCAATGACCCCAGCAGCACAAATGGCGGCATGGCAAAGTCGGGCCAGTACACCATCGACGGCATTACGGTTCAGAACCTGGAAAATTACGGCCAGGCGAGCAACAGCGTGAGCCTCATCCGCACCCCGCCCGAAGCAATTCAGGAAATGTCGGTCGTGTCCAGCGCCTATAACGCGGAATATGGCAACACAGCCGGAGGCGTGCAACGCTACACCATTAAGTCCGGTACTAACGTGTATCACGGGAACGCCTATGAGTATTTCAAAAACACGTCCCTGGATGCGCGTTCCTTCTTCGCCAAAGAGCGATCCATCGACCGCCAGAACGAATACGGCTTCTCCCTGGGCGGCCCGGTCTCCATTCCCAAAGTCTACAACGGGAAAAATAAATCCTTTTTTTTCTGGAACGCCGACTGGTATCGCACCAGGGGCGGTTCCAAAACCAGCACGATTTCGCTGCCCAACGCCGGAGCCCGCACAGGGGATTTCTCGGGCTATCTGGGCAAAGCCGTCGCGGGCGCGACGAACAACTGCACCGGCGGGAGTGTCCTGACCAATCAGGTCTTCGATCCCAATTCAACCCAAACCGTGGGTGGCCAGATCTGCCGCACTCCTTTTGCGGGTAATATCATTCCCCCCAGCAGGATCAGTCCGACTGCTTTGGCAACCTACGCTGTCATGCCCGCAACCACCACGCAGGACATCCTGCTCAATACGGTGCTGGTATCGCAGCCCAGCACAAGCGAGTTCGATGACTATACGATCAAGTGGGACCAGTACTTCGGCTCGAATCATCACCTCAACGGCAGTTTTGTGAAGTCCGGGGCGCCCAGCACGAGCGGCTACAGCGTCCCGCCGCCTCTGGGCGGTAACAGTTCTAACCTAAATGCTTTCGATTATGCGCGGCTGACTCATGACTGGGTCGTCAAACCCACGCTCGTCAACGAATTCGCTCTGGGCTACAACCGTTTCATCTATACGCACGATCCCTTCGGCCAGGTGTATCCTGGCTGGCAGAAGAAACTGGGAGTTCCCGGCTACGATCTCGCGTCGAACATTTTCCCGGGCATGCTCTGGGACGCGAGCGATTATCAGACATTTGGGAACGCGCAATTCTGGTATTCCGTCTCGAACACCTATGTTTTGGTCGACTCTCTCAGTTGGAATAAGGGCCGCCACAACATCAAAGTCGGCGTCGAGATGCAGAACTTGACCAATAGCCAGCAAAAGGATTGGCCGGCGCAGATGACTTTCAGCCGGAATTCCACGGCACTCCCGACGGCGTTGGGATCCACCGGTCAGGCAGCCGCCAGCTTCGATCTCGGGCTGATGTCGAACTCCGTTATTCAGCAGTTGTCCGGCACGAATGCGGGATATGTCAACCGATACATTATGGAATACGTTCAGGATGACTGGAAAATCCGGCCGCGGCTCACTCTCAACCTGGGATTCCGCGTAGAGACATATACTCCCCAGAGCGTCGGATATCCCCCGCCGAATTCTTTTCTCTCAGGGGTGAATCTCTCAAAACCCAATCCTGCCGCGGGTGGACTCCCCGGCACTTATGTGTTTGCCAATGTGGACGGAGAAAAAAATTGCCTGAGCTCGGGATGCAAAAAGGCAACCGGCTATGCGCCCCGCTTTGGCGCCGCGTGGAGAGCGACGGACCGCACCGTGGTTCGCCTTGGTTACGGTATCTCTTACTTCCCCACCGGTCTCTATGGAGCAGGGGATAACATCTTTTCGACGGACGGATACAATCCGACTTCGACGGCAGTCTCGCCCGATACGGGTGTGACCCCTGCCGCGACCTTTGCGACAGGCTTTCCGCCTAACCGGCTCCAGACCCGCTCCCTCGGACCGGAGGTCAATCTCGGCACCAACTTCCAGTTTTGGGGATACGCCGCGCAGACAATCTCTTATGCCCAGAGCTGGAATGTTTCGTTCCAGGCTCAGTTAGCTTCCAACCTCTCCCTGGATCTTGCCTACGTCGGGACGAAGGGCACGCATCTGACGATGGCAACCAACATAAACCAGCTGGATCCGAAATATCTCAGCCTGGGAACGCCTTTGCTCCAGTCGAAGATCACTTCGCCCGCGGCCATTGCGGCAGGCTTTAAACAACCGTGGGCGGGTTTTTCCGATACCCTGGGTGCGAGCGCCACCGTCGCGCAGTCTCTGCGGCCTTTCCCGCAATACCTGAGTGGCTTTGCCTTCAATTCCGATAACTACGGAAATAACACGTATCACGCCCTGCAGGCGAAGCTGGATAAACGCTATGCCAAAGGACTCTATTTTCTGGGAGCGTTTTCATGGTCCAAGTCCATTGGCAACGCGAATACGAGCAGCCTTCCCCTGCCGGGCAACAACACGCTCAGCAAAGGAACAGTCCCCAATCAATTTGATTTCCGCTCGCAGCGCGGCGTCTCGCAGTTGTGGCAGCCGGTTGTCCTCACCATCGCCGCCAACTATGACCTGCCTATCGGCCCCGGCAGGCAGTTCCTCACGAAGGGCGGAGTGCTCGGTTCTCTTACAGGCGGCTGGCGTCTTGGTAGCGTGATGACCTTTCGCACCGGTGCGCTGCTGAGCGTCACGCAGCCCAGTAATCTACCGTTATTCGCCGGTCCGCAGTACGCAAATCCGGTAGTTGGCGTCGCGGCATTGACACAGAATACGGGTAAGTTCGACCCGAATACGATGAAGTATTTGAACGTCAACGCATTCTCACTGGCTCCGGCTGGCACATTCGGTACCGGTAATCAATATCTGCCGAACGTGTTTGCTCCGTTCTATCAGAATCTCAACATCAGCCTGACGAAGACCACGCAGATTACAGAACGCCTGAGTGCGCAGTTCCGGCTGGAAACCTTCAATTCGCTCAATCACCCCATTTTTGCTGGACCTGCCGCCGATATTTCGAATCCCTCCTCATTCGGAAAGATTACGACGGAGGCGAGCACGCCGAGACAATGCCAGCTTGTGTTGAAGATTAGCTTTTAGCCCGCAAAGCGGGGGATAGGAATTCTATGAAGACGCTTTTGATCTGCGGACTGCTCACACTATCGGTTATCGCCGTGGCCAACGGTGCCTCGCTTGCGGACCGCATCGGCCGCTACGACGAATCGAAGTGGCGTGTCGATAAACCTACCCACCTCGGATCCGGGGAGCTTCATTATCAGGCGCTCTTAGGTCGCGGCGCGGTTTATGGCCTGAATTTCATGCATCGGGGCATCATTTTGCCCAGGAGCGGAATTGGCCACCATTTTCACAACGCCAATGAAGAGATGTTTATAGTCTGGGGCGGCGAGGCCGTATTTACCATCGATGGTCGCTCCTCGCTTTTGCGCGGGCCAGTGGGAGTTCCTCAACGCGCCGGGCATTCCCACGGCGTCTACAACCCCAACAACGTGCCGATTCACTGGATGAATATCAATTTCAGCGTTCATCCGACAGCAGCGCCCGCGGGAGGTCGTGGCGGTGCCCCTGGCGGTAGAGGGGCCCTGAACGCGATCCCGTCCTTCAGCGCCGACCCGACTGCCACAGTTAACTTGGGCGATGATCGTTCCAATGCTCCTTTGGACGCCGTGCCAATGTTTCAGTTCACAACCCTGTATCGCGAAACAATCCCTCCGCTCAATGGCTTTTCTGCGAATAAGACGGATGAATCGGCGCTGGCGCTGCGGGTTTCCAGGCTGCGCCCTGTCCCTGGTATGAATGGCGGACACGGCAATGTTTTATACGAACGTGCCCTCGGACCCTCCACCTACACTTCAAACTGGGCGTTCATTGACCACTACGTCCTGTCGCCCGGCGCGACGATCGGGCGCCACAAGCACGAAGGCGTCGAGGAAATCTGGTATGTCATGAACGGAGAAGGAAGTGTGACCGTGGATGGCGACACAGCGAAGCTCGGTACCTATGATGCTGTGCCGATTAACGCGAAGGAAATTCATTCTTTTGAGAACTCCGGAAGCCAGGACCTGGAGTTTATGGTCGTTGGTGTAGCGCTGCAAAAGGGCGTCCTGGATTCTGAGGACGTGAAGTAGAAATACACCATTTTCGACCTAACCGCTGTATTTCACCGCCCCTGCTGTCAAGGGCGGAGTAAAAGTGTACCGCCTGGGCGGAGGGAAAGGGGCCGTCCAGAGGGGTGTTTGACCTGGTTTGGGGGCGACTGGAGCGGCGCCCTGCGAGCCGGAGGAGAGTTTAGGGCGGAGTGGGAAGCCGCCTCCAATCCAGCTGGCCTACTCGGATTTCTTCCTGCTGCCCTGAGGCGGTAGCTGTCGCCGTTCATCTCCAGGATGTGGACGTGGTGGGTGAGCCGATCCAGCAAGGCGCCGGTCAGGCGCTCCGAGCCGGGCACCTCGGTCCATTCGGCGAAGGGAAGGTTGCTGGTCACCAATGTCGAGGAGTGTTCGTAGCGTTGACTGAACATTTTGAACAACATCTCGGCACCGGTCCTGGACAGCGGCACGAAGCCGAGCTCGTCGATGATAAGTAGCTCCTGCCGGGCGGTTTCCCCACTGGCCGATACCGTCCGTCAGCGAGAAACGGATGTCATTTTCGCAGAGAGAATCACCGCTCTAATCGCTGTACCTGGGTGGCGGATTCCTTCGCGTCAAAGTGGCCGCCAATCTGCCAGTCGGTCCCGTCTGGCTTTGGGAGCACAAAGATTACAGATTCAGTTTTTCCGTTGATCCGTATCGGCACGTAAAACATAGGGTCGCTCCGGGAGTAGTAAGGAATCACGTATTCGGACTTCGTGCCGGCAGGCTCAGGATGCAATCGAGCTTCCAGCCATCGCTCGAACGCGCCCAGGTTATCAGGTGTGATCTTGTTCCGAATGGGTTGCGGCATGTCGAGTGGAGAAAAGCTGCTGTCGGTCAGCACGCAGTTGGGGGGGGTACTGTCAAGGATTTTGTGTAAACGCGGTTTTCATTCTTTTCATTCTTAGGAAGGTTTTGACTTTCAACTTCCGAGGCCGAGGTGCATTCTCTCGGGCCAGCGGATGCTGAACTGGCACAGGGCCTCCCGCCATCCCTGGATAGTGTGCCACTTTTTCGATACCTTCTGCAGCGCCAGATAGAGCAGTTTGATGGCAGCGTCCTGAGTCGGAAAGGATCCGGCGGTTCCGGGTCACTTTCCGCAGTGTCATGTGCAGCGATCAACCGCGTTTGTAGTGTAAATGATTTTGCGGATTTCTTCGGGAAAATCGAAGAGAGCGTTCACACAACAGGCAAAAATATTTTCCACCCGCAAACAATTGAAAGTACGGGACGTCCCTCTCGTACTTCCCCAGGGTTGCCGCGTTTTCGCTTGTCCTCTCCCTCACAATGGAATCGCCATATGTCGATTTCCACTCCAGCCATAACCAAAACCACCAACGGAAGCCCTGATTTTCAGGCGGCCGCCGACCGAAATCCCACCCCCGCGCCACCGAAAGCCAGCGCCAAACTAAAAAATGCAGGAATGAACCCGGGGATTTGAACAAAACAAAGGGAAATGCCTAAAAAACGATCCCGGGAATCACCCCGGCGAGAACCCGGCAGAACCCGCCCGGAACCCGCCACTGGGTTCTCCGGGGTTCAAAAATCCCTCCCAGCCCCCATCCAGGCACCCCTTACCCGTCCAAATTCTTGCAACCGTTAACACGCGTGATATAGACTCCCTGAAGACCCCATGAATTCCAATCAACTCCTGTCGCTCAGCACGGTCGATATCGTCGTAATCGCCGCCTACTTCGTGATGGTCCTCGGCATCGGCTTCTACCTCAAGCGCTTCACCACCACCGGTGAAGACTTTTTCCTCGCCGGCCGCGACATGACCGCATGGATCGCCGGCCTCAGCTTCGTCTCCGCCAACCTCGGCGCGCTCGAGCTCATGGGCTGGGCCGGCGCGGCTTATCAATACGGCATTCTCGCCACCCACTGGTACTGGATCGGCGCCATCCCCGCCATGCTCTTCCTCGGCGTCGTCATGATGCCCTTCTACTACATTTCAAAAACGCACTCCGTCCCCGGCTATCTCAAACTCCGCTTCGGCGAAGGCGCGCGCGCCACCTCCGCCGTCTCCTTTGCTCTCATGACCGTTCTGATGAGCGGCGTCAACATGTACGCCATGGCCGTCGTCATGCAGGTCATCCTCGGCTGGGACCTCTCCTTCAGCATCTGGGTCTCCTCCCTCACCGTCGGCGTCTACGTCGTTCTCGGCGGCCTGCTCTCCGCCATCTTTAATGAAGTGCTCCAGTTCGTTCTCATCTGGCTGGGCGCCATCCTCATCTCCATCATTGGACTCATCGAAACCGGCGGCTGGGCCGGCATGGTCGCCCGCATCCAGCACAACATGCCCGGCGGCAATTACACCCACCTCTGGAGCACCCTCGGCCACTTCTCCGACAACCCCATGGGCATCCACTGGACCGGCATCGTCATGGGCCTCGGCTTCGTCATCTCCTTCGGTTACTGGACCACGGATTTCCTCGTCGTCCAGCGCGTCCTCTCCGCCAAGGACCTCAACGCCGCCCGCCTCGCTCCCATCATCGGCGCCGGTTTTAAGATGCTTGTGCCCTTCATCGTTATCGTGCCGGGCCTTCTTGCGCTGGCCGTTCTGCCCGTCAAACTCGTCGGCGCCGATGAGGCCATCGCCAGGCATATGCACAGCTATAACGAGGTGCTGCCGCTCATGCTCGCGCGCTACTGCGGCCCCGGTTTACTGGGGCTTGGCATCACCGCCCTCGTGGCCGGCTTCATGTCCGGAATGGCGGGTAATGTCACGGCTTTCTCCACGGTCTGGACCTATGACATCTACCGCGCGCTGATCCGCAAAGACGCTTCGGACGAACATTACTTAGCGATGGGCCGCTGGTCCACCATTCTGGGCGTCCTCGTCAGCATCGGCACCGCCTATTTCGTCATGAACGCGCAGGGCATCATGGATTACGTCCAGGCGCTGTTCAGCTTCTTCATCGCGCCCCTCTTCGGCACCGTAATTCTGGGGATGCTCTGGAAGCGCGCCACGCCCGCCGGTGGCTTCTGGGGCCTGCTGATCGGCACCATTTCATCCATCGCCATGTGGGCCATGGTCAAGCTCAATCCGGATACTCTCCGCTACGTCGCTATGTCTACGGATGCCAAAGCGATGGCGGAAGACATGTACCGCGCCCTCTGGTCCTGGCTGGTCTGTGTGATTGTGACGGTGGCCGTGAGCTACGCCACCAAGCCTCTGCCCGAATCGCGGCTCGTCGGGCTCGTTTATGGCTGCACGCCCATCCCGTCCGAGGGTGATCTCCCGCTCTTACACCGGCCGAAGTTCTGGGCCGTTATCATCGCTATAGCCCTGGTGATACTGAACATTCTGGTCTGGTAAAAAGGAAAACTGGTAAGAGAATCCATATGCACTCGCACAAAGGAATGATTTCGATCTGGTTTTTTATCGGAGTTCTGCTCTTGTTCTACGGTCTCGTGATTGGCGGCGCCGCCATATATGAATTGGAGCACCCTCCCGAGCACCCTGTCGTCCTCGCGAGCCTGCACGCCGGGATCTGGTGGGGTATCCTGCTCACGTTGTTGGGCGCGGGCTATTCTTGGTATTTCGCACCTCGGAAAAAATAATTTAAACCATGGCAAACCTTTCTGAAAAACTGACCTTCGGCATGATCGTGGGAAACCGGGGATTTTTCCCCGGGCATCTCGCCGCGAGCGGCCGGCGCGATATGATTGCGGCCCTCGAAGCCGCCGGAGTAAACGTCGTCGCTGTAACCCCTGAGGAAACACGGCACGGAGCCATCGAATCCCGCGAGGAAGCGCGCCGGTGCGCCGATCTCTTTCGCAAACATCGCGATCAAATCTCCGGAGTCATCGTCACCCTGCCCAACTTCGGTGACGAGCGCGCCATCGCCGATACCTTGCGCATGGCCGGCCTCAACGTCCCCGTGCTCGTCCAGGCCACGCCCGATTCCGTCTCGAAGATGTCCATTCGCGACCGCCGCGACAGCTTCTGCGGCAAGATGTCGGCCTGTAATAACCTCAGCCAGTACCGCATCCCCTACTCGATCACCAGCCTGCACACCGAGGCGCCCGATTCCGAAGTCTTCCAGCAGGATATCGCCTGGTTCATCGGCGTCTGCCGCGTGGTCCGCGGCCTGCGCGGCCTGCGCGTCGGAGCCATCGGCGCCCGCCCGGCCGCGTTCAATACCGTCCGCTACAGCGAGAAAATTCTTGAGGCCAATGGCATCTCCGTCGAGCCGATCGATCTTTCCGAAATCCTCGGCCGCATCGACAAGATGAAGGATGACGACCCCGCCGCGCAGGCAAAACTCAACGCCATCCAGTCGTATGTGGCCACCAGCGGTATCCCCGCCGTTGCCCTGATGAAAATGGCCAAACTGGGCGCGGTCATCGATGGCTGGATGAAGCAGACCGATGTCGCCATCAGCGCCGTGCAGTGCTGGACCTCGCTGGAAGAATATTTCGGCGTCGTGCCCTGCACCGTCATGAGCATGATGAGCAATGACCTGATGTCGAGCGCCTGCGAAGTCGATATCGTCGGTGTCGTCGGCATGCACGCTCTCGCCCTCGCCTCGGGCACGCCGAGCGCGCTGCTCGACTGGAACAACAACTACGGCGACGACCCGGATAAGGCCGTCTGCTTCCACTGCAGCAACCTGCCGAAACACTTCTTTCAGGAAGTGAAGATGGATTTCCAGCAGATCATCGCCGGAACGGTGGGCCGCGACAACACTTATGGCACCTGCGTGGGCCGTGTGAAGGCCGGGGCCATGAGCTACGCTCGGTTCTCGACCGACGATCTTACCGGCAAGATGCGCGGCTACGTGGGCCAGGGCGAATTCACCAATGATTCGCTGGAGACCTTCGGCGGCGCGGGCGTCGTGCGCATCCCGGCCATGCAGAAGCTGCTCCGCTTCATCTGCGAAAAAGGCTTCGAGCACCATGTCGCCGCCAACTTCTCCACCGTTGCGGATATCGTGAACGAAGCTGCCACCCGTTACCTCGGGTGGGACGTTCACTATCACAAGGGCTGACCGGCAATGAGTATCGTCGCTGGCGTGGATTTCGGGACGCTGTCTGTACGGGTGTCTCTTTTCGACGACGCGAAAGGGCGTCTCGGCTTCGGCGTCGGCGAATACCCGCTGCAGCGCCGCGCCGAAGATCCCGATTACGCCACGCAGAGCCACGAAGATCAGATGCGGGCGCTCGTCGCCGCCACACGCGCCGCCATCGACGCCGCAGGCATTGACGGAGCCCTGATCGAAGCCATTGCCATCGATACCACGGGTTCGAGCGTCATCCCCGTCGATGCCCGCATGAATCCGGTCGGCGACTACTACCTCTGGTGCGACCATCGCGCCTGGCAGGAAGCGGCCCTCATCACGAAGACCGCCAACGAATCGGGACTGCCCGCTATCGCATGGTGCGGCGGCGCCTATTCGAGCGAATGGGGCTGGGCCAAACTCCTGCACTGGCTGCGCCACAACCCGGACCGGCGCTCCGCCACCGCCAGCGCCTTCGAGAACTGCGACATGGTGGCCGCCACTCTCTGCGGCATCACAGACCCGGCAAAGGTCGTGCGCAGCGTCTGCGCGCTCGGCCACAAATGGCTCTGGAACGAATCGCTCGGAGGCTTTCCGCCGGACGAGTTTCTACAGGCCGTCGATCCTCTTCTGGCTGGCTTCGGATCGAAGCTCGGTGGCCCCGCCGCCACCTCGGACAAAATCGCGGGCACTCTCTCTCCCGGATGGGCGGCGCGCATGGGCCTCAAATCCGGTATCCCCATCCCCGTCGGAGCCTTCGACGCCCATTGGGATGCGCTGGGCGCGGGCGCCTCGCTCGGCGATGTCGTGAACATCGTCGGCACCTCTACCTGCATCATCGCGATGAGCGAAAGGGCTGATTTGGTGCCTGGCCTCTGCGGTGTCGTGAAAGGGTCGGTGGATCCGCAACTGACCGGCATCGAAGCCGGCATGTCCGCCACCGGCGATGTCTTCGAAGCCATTGCTCGCCGCGCCGGCCAGCCCCTGCCCGATCTCGCACGCGGTCTCGAATCGTATCGCGCCGGTCAGACCGGCATGCTGCGCTTCCCCTGGGATAACGGCGATCGCACCATTCTCGTGAACCCCGAAGTGAGCGGCATGACCATCGGGTGGCGCCTCACGCACACCGCGCAGGATGAGCTCTTTGCCGCTGTCGAAGGCGCCGCCTTCCACAGCCGCGTGATCCTCACGCACATGGAAGCTCATGCCGTTCCCATCCGCCGTGTCATCAATGGAGGCGGCATTCCTCAGCGCAACAATGTGCTCAATCAGGTCTATGCGAACGTGCTCGATAAACCCATTCTCGTCCCGGCCGCCGACGTCACCAGCCTGGGTTCGGCCATCTTCGCTTTTCTTGCCGCGGGAACTTTTGCGTCCATCAAAGAAGCGCAGGCTGCATTGTGCCCTGAATACCGGACCTTCCTGCCCCAGCCCGAAACCCGCCAGACGTACGATGAACTCTACGGCCACTTCCGCGAACTCTACTTCCAGTTCGGGCGTGGCGAAGTCATGCCGGCCATCCGCCGCATTGCAGCCCAGTCGCGGAGGTCGAAATGATGCTTGAGGAACTGCGTAAGCGGGTCTTCGACGCCAACCTGTCCCTGGTCTCCAGCGGCCTCGTGGTCGATACGTTCGGAAACGGCAGCGGCATCGACCGCGATGCCGGCCTTGTCGTCATCAAGCCAAGCGGCGTACCCTACGACGTTATGCAGCCCGCCGATCTGGTCGTCACCGACCTCGAAGGCAGGGTTATCGAGGGCACCCTGCGTCCCTCGTCCGATCTGGCCACGCACCTGGCCCTCTACAAGGCGTTCCCGGCGATCGGAGCCGTGGTTCATACCCATTCGCGGCACGCGACAGCCTGGGCGCAGGCCCGGCGCGAGATACCCTGCTTCGGCACAACCCACGCCGATTACTTTCGCGGAGCCATCCCCGTCACCGAAGAGATGACGCACCAGGAAATTTCCACCGATTACGAACTGAACACCGGCCTCGTCATCGCCCGCCGTTTCGCCCACCTCGATCCGCTCGCCATGCGCGCTGTCCTGGTTGCAAATCACGCGCCTTTCTGCTGGGCCAAAGATCCGGCCGAGGCCGCGCACGTGGCATTTCTCCTCGAAGAAGTGGCCCGGCTGGCGTACATGACCATCGCCATCGAAGGCGCCGCCCAGGCCGTTTCCGACTCGCTTCGCGACAAGCACTTCCTCCGCAAACACGGGCCCAAAGCCTATTATGGGCAGTAGAAAACGGACAATCTATGGCTGAACTGGAAATACATCACGAAGGCCCGGAGCACCACGACGAGTTCGGCAAAATGGTCGGGGTTCTGGCGGCTTGTCTGGCCGTTCTGCTGGCGGTTGTCACCATCGTCTCCCACCGCGCGCATACCGACGCGGTGCTGCTCAAATCGGAGGCCAATGATAAGTGGTCGTTCTACCAGTCGAAACGCATCAAGTTCCACAGCCTGGAGCTGGGGCTCGATTTACTGAATGCGCTGCCGAGCCGCAGCCCGGAGGCCGAGAAGACGATCGCCCGCTATACGAAGGAAAAGGCTCGCTACACCGACGAGTCGAAGTCCGCTCAGGACGATGCGGTCGGGGAGGATCGGGAAGCCGCGAAGATCGAAGTCAAAGCCCTCCGCTATGACTTCGGCGAAGGCTTGCTCGAGATTGGTCTGGTTCTGACGTCGCTCTACTTCATCTCCAGGTCGAAGATGTTCCCGCTGATCGGTGTGATCAGCGCGGTGCTGGGCACGGTGCTGGCTCTCGTCGGTTGGTTTAGCTAAAAAGGTTCAGTTAGTTAAAACGGAATCCGCCGCAGCGGGCTCGACTGCTGAGACTTCGGCTGCGGCCCGGCTCCCTCGGAAAAGTGGCCGGAACCAGCCATCGCGGTGAAGTTTACCTCGCTGGCCTCGAACACCAGCGGCCGGTCCAACACCATTTCGATGGTGCTGCCCTTAGCAAGCATGGCGTCGGGACCGCGCGACAGCAGCACGCCGGCCAGACCAGCCGCAGCTCCCGCTGCGCCACCGATACCGGCGCCCATTCCGGCGTGTCCGGCGGCCGCGCCCGCGATAGCGCCGATCGATGCGCCTGTGGCCGCGCCCTCGCCGATCACGCGGGCGTCGCCGCCTTTGTTCGAGTCGCCCTGTATGGTGCCCTCGCGCTTGTCGAGATGCTCGGTGCCGCGCGCATCGATGCTGCCGAGCCGGGATCTGAATTCGCGCGTCACTCCATTCGGGAGGGTGATCGAGTCGAAGCGCACGTAAAGTTCGCCGCGACCCCTGACGCGGCCGGGGCGCTTAACGTCCGTGACAGTGCCGGTGACGTAGCTGCCGGGGGGGATAACGATGTGGCTTTTGATGACGATCGGGAAAACTGTTTCGAGATAGATCCGGTCTCCGGGGGAGGAGTGCTTCGTGCTGACGCTGTTGATGAGCCCTAACGCGATGTGGGTGCCGGTATCGACGGTATAGCCGAGCGGAGCGGGCGGCGGCGCGGCGTCCGGAGTCTGGGCAAAGGCCAGAACAGCGCAAACGGCCGCGGTTGGAAGTAAACGTGACAGCATGAATCCTCGCATCTCTATTCTAAAGGGAACGCGGGAGAGAAGGGAAAGGTTGCGGCTATTGAACGGCAAGATTTATTTTCGCGGGGCTAATCTGGTCGCCAATGGAGAGGCGGATCTCCGGGTTCGGCGGCAGTTTGGCCGGAAGTCTCAGATTAATCTGGTACAAACCGGAAAACCCGGGCGCCAGCCCGGCGTACAGCACGTTGGCGGGCGGACAGGGTGCGCCTGCCAGCAGGATCTGGAACTGGGGCAGCGCCGCGATGATCGCGGCAGCCTGAGCGAGTCTTCCCGGAGTGGTATCGGGCGTAACTCGCCCCAGCCCGGCCGCGAAGATCACAATGATTTCGCCACCCGAGGCGGGCGATGCGGCCGATACCAGGCTACCGTCCAGATGGGACGCAATGGCGAAATTCCCGGTCCACGGGAACAGGCCAGGCGAGGTGGCGTTGAGGTCCATCTTCACCACCGGGCCGGCCACCCCCTGACGGGTAACCCAGACCGATACCGTGCCCGCGGTGAGGCTGTATGGCACCACAAAGTTGATCTGACCCGGAGAAATGAAGAGCACGTTGGCCGCGAGATTTCCCACCGTAATGCCGACGCCATCGAGCGAAAGGGGCAGCGCCCCACCAACCAGGTCCGTTACAGCGGCCGCTCTGGTCGTATAGGCCAGATTCGTGCCGTAGAGAGTACCAAGCGTATTGGGGGCCAGAGGCCCGGCGATCTGGGTGGCCGCGTTCACAATCCCGGCGGCCGTGTAAGAAGGCGCCGAACTCGACCCGTTAATATCGGCATAGCCAGCCGGCAGCAATGCCGCGAGCACCACGCCCAACCGCACCAGGTTCATCAATGCGACTCTCTCCCATTCAATTCTGTTAGCCCCGGTTCAGGAAAACCATACCTCGCCCTATTTAGAGGGGATATACGGGCGGGAAAACCGGTCAAGATAGAATTAGAACTTCGGTCCATGACGACGAATTGCAGCGTGGTAGCCATCTACCCGGGGTCCTTCGACCCGATCACAAACGGTCATCTCGACGTGATCGAGCGCGGCGCCCGTCTGTTCGACCGGCTGATCGTCTCCGTGCTTCACAATGAATCGAAAGCTCCGCTGTTCAGCCCCGCCGATCGCGTGGAAATGCTGAGGGAGTCGGTACGCCATTTGCCCCACGTCGAGGTCGATTCCTTCCACGGGCTGCTTGCCGATTACGCTGTTTCAAAACGGGCGGGCGTGATTCTGCGCGGCATCCGCGCCATCTCCGATTACGAGAATGAGCTGCAGATGGCTCTGATGAACCGGCGCCTGCAGCCCGGCCTCGAGACGATCTTTCTGTTTGCGGGTGAGGCATTTTCGTTCATCAGTTCGCGGCTGGTCAAGGAAGTGATCGGGCTGGGGGGAAACATCTCGGGCCTGGTGCCGGTGCTGGTCGAGCAGCGGCTGCGCGAACGTCTGCATCAGCCGCTCGAATTAACGCACGCGAAGTAGAGCGGAGCCAAAAGGACATGACACCAACGTTGCAACCAATTCAACTGAACAAGACGGCGGATCGCATCTCGGCCATCAGCGTCTCCTCAACCATGAAGGTTATGGCCGACGCCGATAAGCTTCGGCGCGAGGGCGTCGATGTGGTGGATTTCAGCGCCGGCGAGCCGGACTTTCCGACACCCGACAACATCAAGCAGGCGGCTATCCGGGCCATTAACGCGAACTTCACGAAGTACACGCCGGCCGGCGGCACACTCGAGACAAAGCAGGCCGTTCTCGCCCGGCATAAGGCCGAATTCGGCACCGATTACAAGCCCTCCGAATGCATAGTCACGGTGGGTGGGAAGCACGTTCTTTTCAATTACACGCAGGCGCTGGTCAATCCGGGCGACGAGGTCATCATTCCGGTGCCCTACTGGGTTACCTACAAAGACATCGTGAATTACGCCGGTGGCAAGTGCGTGTTCGTCGAGACCGACGAAAAGGAAGGCTTCGCTCTTACCGCCGCGATGGTCGAGAAGAACATCACGCCCAAAACCCGGATCGTGATCATCAATTCTCCGGGCAATCCCTCTGGCGGGGTCATGGCGGATGCGGAGTTCGAGAAGCTGTATTACATCACGTCGAAGAAGGGCATCTACCTCCTCACCGACGAATGCTACTCGCATTTTCTGTACGACGGGAAGCCATACTCGGTGGCTTCGATTCCGAATTCCAAGCCAACCGTGCTGGTGGCGGGAACGGTCTCGAAGACCTACGCGATGACCGGCTGGCGCATTGGCTACGGGCTGGCGCCGGAGGCGGTTATCGGGGCCATGATGAAGCTGCAGAGTCACTCGACCTCCAACCCGACCTCCATCTCACAGAAGGCCGCGATCGAAGCTCTGAACGGCCCGCAGGATTCGGTGCCGCAGATGCTCGCCGAGTACCGGAGGCGGCGCGATTTCGTAATTCCGCGCCTGCGTCAGATTCCTGGCGTCGAATGCTCCATGCCCGCCGGCGCGTTCTATGCCTATCCGAATGTCCGGGCGGCTTTTGAACGTGGCGGCATGAAGACGCCACTCGAATTTGCCGACCGTTTGCTTAAGGAATCGAACGTGGCAGTGGTGCCGGGCGAAGCCTTCGGGACCAACGATCACGTGCGCCTTTCTTACGCCACGTCCATGGCCGAACTCGAGCGGGGCATCGACCGCATTCACCGTTTCATCGAAAGTCTGGGTTAGCTTGCTTCGGCTGCCCTCGAAAGCGCTCGGGAAGGATGCCTGGGGCGCAGTCTCGACTGCGCCCTGGTTCGAGAATCCGCGGGGCCTGAAGATTGGAGAGATCTGGTTCGAGACGTCGCCCGAAGTGCCGGTTCTGGTGAAGCTGTTGTTCACATCGGACAAGCTTTCCATCCAGGTGCATCCGGGCGATGAGTACGCGCAACTTCACGAGAAGTCGCGCGGCAAGACGGAGATGTGGCACGTGCTCCGGGCGGAGCCGGACTCCAAGGTCGGTATTGGTCTCCAGGAAACTGTTTCGGAAGACCGTTTGCGATCGGCCATCGCGACCGGAGAGATCGCCGGGATGCTCAAATGGGTCCCGGCGGCTGTGGGCGATACGTTCTTCGTGCCGGCCGGGACCATTCACGCCATCGGCGGCGGCCTGGTGATCTGCGAAGTGCAGCAGTTCTCCGATGTGACATACCGCCTGCACGACTATGGGCGCGGTAGGGAATTGCACATCGAGAAAGCGATCGATGTTTCCGAACGCAAGCCGTTCGACGGCCGGGCCACCCCCGCCGGGAACGTGCTGGTGGAGTGTGAGTACTTCCGGACCGAGCGCCTGCCGGTCAAAGGAAGCTTGACGTGCCCGCCAACCACCGGGCCGCAGCTGTATATCGCCGTGGCAGGGCAGGGCACGATCGCCGGCGTCGCGTTCGGCCCGGGCGAAGCGTGGGAGATTTCGGCTGGTGAAGGTCCGCTGGAGCTGAAGAGCGGCGGCGCGACCTTCATTGTCGTTACACCGGCACAGACTCGGGCAGAACGAATCGATAACCGATCCTCGGCTCCGTCATGATGAACACCGGCTTGCCGCCGGGAGGTTCGATCTTCTTGCGAAGCTGATTGATAAACACACGCAGATACTCCACCTGGTCGGCACAATCCGGCCCCCAGATCGCCTGCAGAATGCGCCGATGCGGCACAGGCTTGTTCGACTGTGAGACCAGATAGCGCAGCAGATCGAATTCGGTCGGGGTAAGCCTGACAGCCTTCCCGCCCGCGACAATCCGCCGTGTCTCGAAGTCGATTTCAAGGCCGGGAACGGAGATCTGTCTGGGCGTGGAATCGGTGGCGAAACCGGTTCGGCGCAGCGCGGCGCGGATACGCGCCATGAGCTCATCGAAGCTGAACGGCTTGCTGACATAATCGTCGGCGCCGGCGTCG
>JBDUBZ010000300.1:0-5216 GCA_040003745.1 Terriglobia bacterium | reverse complement strand
ATGCCGGGTGGCAGCCCCCAGTGCGGCGACGACTGCGGCAGTCCTATCGGCAATTGATCGAAGTTAGCTAAGAATTCGGGCATCTATGCCCACAACCGACATTAAGGAGATCTAACAAAATGCGCAAAGTTCTTATGATTTTGACCCTGGCAGTTTCGTATCTGGCCATGACCGGCGCGGCGAGCGCCAATATGCCAGGCGGCAGCCCCCAGTGCGGCGACGACTGCGGCAGTCCTATCGGCAACTAATCGGACCGCTTGCCATGCGGCGGAGCAAGCCTCGCCTGCTCGCTGGTACTCTTGCCTGAGCGGGATTTGCGGCAAGCGACGAACTGCGGTCCTCTTTCTTGTAGCCTGCTCGCTGCTGGACTGACTTCTAAACAGTTCCCTGATTTACGGGTAATTCGCCCAGGTTATTTGAAATATTTCGCCGCCCGGGATAAGCTTACTTCGGCAGAATTATGAAAAATTTTGCTTCTAATTGCGCCTTCGATCTGTTATTGCCCGCGCCCCAGTTGTCACCGACAACCTGGAGCCGGTCACTATCGCGTCGAGGTCTATGCGACCTCCAGAAACGCTACTACAACTAGAGTAGGGTGCCCGAGCTACACCGAATAGTCCAGTTATTTATTGGATCTACAGCAGCATTAGACCGCCACGGTCGATTTCAGGCTTGAAATCCGGCACGGCTGATGTACCTACCCCAGCACTACCAGGTCCTCATCCACCCGTACCGGAAAGGTCTTCAACCCGCACTCCCCAAACAACGCCGCCCCGGTGGTCAAATCGAACTTCCACCCGTGCAGCGGACAGATCAAAGTCGTCCCGCCCACCAGACCATCGGCCAGCGGTCCTCCCTTGTGGGGACACTCCGCCTGTACCGCATAGATTCCGCCACCGCGCGGGCGGAACACCGCGACTCTCTCCCCATCCACGTCAAACACGCGAGCTTCGCCCACCGGAATAGCGCTGACAGACCCTAATTTTTTCTCGGCCCCTTTCGTCATCATTGCAGCACCGGCAGGAGCGATGAGAACTGGCCCTCATTCGCCGGCAGGAGCGCGTTCTTCCACGGGTCCGCCCAGGCTGCCTTCGATTCCGCAATTTCGCGGTCGAGCCGATCCGCAATCCCTTCGCTATCCTCCACGACCACGGCCCGGATCTTATCGATCCCCACCCGCGTCACGAACCCGTGCGTCCGCTCCAGATATTTGGCATTTTCGCGGTAATACTGAATAAAACGCCCCATGTACTTCAGCACTTCCTCATGGCTGTCCACCACGCACATGATGTCGCCCTTGCGGATAGAAGATCCTGCCGCGCCCCCGATGTAAATCTCCCACCGGCCACCCTCCACCGCCACCGCGCCCAGGTCTTTGACCATCGCTTCGGAGCAATTCCGCGGGCAACCCGCCGTCGCCAGCTTCATCTTATGCGGACTGTCGAAACCCTGGAATTCGGCCTCGATCTTCAGTGCGAGCGTTATGCTGTCGCCAATTCCAAACCGGCAGAAATCCGAGCCCACACAGCTCTTGCATGTGCGGTAGCTCTTGCCATAAGCAAAACCCGACGGCATATCCAGATCGCGCCACATCTTCGGCAGATCGTCCTTACGAACGCCCAGCAGATCGATGCGCTGCCCACCGGTCAGCTTCACCAGCGGCACATGATATTTTTCGGCGACAAACGCAATCTGCCGCAGCTGCGCCGGATTGGTAATTCCGCCCGGCATCTGCGGCACTACCGAGAAGGTCCCGTCCTTCTGAATATTGGCGTGCAGCCGTTCGTTGACGAAGCGGGCGTCCTTCTCATCCACGTACTCGGCCTTCCACAACACTTTCAGCAGCGACGCGAGCCCCGGCTTGCTCGCCGCATCTTCCTTACCGCCCGCCAGCAGATCGAACACTGCCGAAACGGATTTCAGATTGCGCTCGAGAACCGCCCGAATCAATTCCGGCTTGGTCAGCGGCACGCCCGGCACATAGGAGTGCACCGAAGGGTCTTCCTCCGTCTCACCACCGCAAGCCCACTCCACAATCTCCGCCACCATCGACTTGCAGGAGCCGCAGCCCATACCCGCCCGCGTCGCATCCATCACCGCCCTGGCATTACGCCTGCCCGAAGTCACGCACGCCAGGATTGTGCCCTTGCTCACGCCATTGCAGTTGCAGACCTGCGTGTTCGCGCTCATCTCGGCGAACGTTACCTGCTTCGGTGGATCCCCGATATCGAACAGCAACTGCAGTCTCTCCTCGGGCAGGGGAGTGTTCCTGTCGAAGGCCTGCATCAAATATGCCGCCTTGCCGATATCGCCCAGCAGAATGCCGCCCACCAGACGCCCGTCGCGGATAATCAGCTTCTTGTACGTGCCGCGTTTCGGCTCGGAGAACTGCACCACCTCATCGTCGGGTGTCTGAGGGTCCACTATTCCCATAGAAGCCACCTCGACCCCCATCACCTTGAGCTTGGTCGCCACCTTCGACCCGTGATAGGCCGCGCGCGTATTTTTACCCGTGATGTGATCGGCCACCACCTTCGCCTGCTCCCACAACGGCGCAACCAGGCCGTACATGTGCCCGCGATGCTGCGCCACCTCGCCCACGGCGTAAATATTCGGGTCGTCCACGGATCGCATCTGGTCGTCTACGACAACGCCCCGCTCCACGGTCAGACCGCATCCGGCGGCAATCTCCCAGTTCGCTCTGATCCCGGTGGAAATGATCACCATGTCGCATTCCAGCGTGGCGCCATCCGCGAACCGGAGCCCCAGGACATTCTCGCCTCCCAGAATCGCCGTCGTGCTCTTATTCAGATGCACCTTGATTCCCAGCGCCTCCATACTGCTCCTGAGGATTGCTCCCGCGCCAGCGTCGAGCTGCTGTTGCATCAGGTGCCCACCCAGATGCACCACGTGGACGTCGAGCCCGAAGTTTTGCAGCCCTCGGGCGGCTTCAAGCCCGAGCAGGCCGCCGCCAATCACCGCCGCAGTCCGGTTGCCCTTCGCCCAGGCGGCAATCTGGCGGCAGTCTTCGAGAGTTCGAAACACGAACACGCCCGGCTTCAGACCTCCAGCCGGGATGGTTGTACCTTCCATAGGAGGAATGAACGCGCGGCTGCCGGTCGCGATGATCAGCTTGTCATAGGGCTCGGGAACGCCGTCTTCGCCATACACCAGCTTCGCCCGCCGCAACAAACCCGAAGCCTTTCTGCCCGCATGCAGCCGGATGTTGTGTTCCTGGTACCACTCCATCGGATTGAGGAAAATCTCTTCCTCCTTGTACGACCCGTTCAGCACGTTCGAAAGCAGTATCCGGTTATAGTTTCCCGTTGGCTCCTCGCCAAACATGGCGATGTCGAATTGCTTCGCGCCACCGCGGTCGAGGATGTCCTCCACCACACGCGCGCCCGCCATCCCGTTGCCAATCACCACCAGTTTTTGCTTTGTCATCCTCAGTCGATCTCCATGAAGCCGATGTCGAGAACCACAGTCGCGTTTCCCGCGGGCGCCGCCGCCAGCACCTCCACCTCGCTGCCCGGTGTAAGATCTTCAATCACGGCGAGCGGAACATGCACCGCTCCTTTCGCGCCCACAGGGAAATAGCGCATGGGCCGGCCCCCCGACGTGAGCACCAGATAAATCAACTGGTCCGACGAATTGCCGGCCCTGAAATAAATCGTTTGCGCCCGCTTATCGGCAGGTACCCGATAGGTCACCGGAGGATCGAGCTTGCAAGGCTGATAAAGCCCCCGGCCTTCGAAGGCGAATACTCCCTGTATGAATGCGGGCTTCTCTAGCATGTTGGTCCTTTTTCGATTCGTACTGCGCAAACTTTAAACTCGGGCATACGGGAAATCGGATCGAGCGCCGGATTCGTCAGCAGATTGGCGCGTCCCTTCCCGCCGAAATGAAATGGCATAAACAATGTGTCCATACGGATCGACGAAGTCAGCTGCGCTTTCACAAACGCTGTTCCGCGGCGCGTGATCAGGCTCACGGCATCGCCATCGGCAATCCCGTAGGTGCGCGCCATAGAAGGATGAATCTGCACGAACGACTCGGGGGCCGCCGTCATCAACGCCGCAATGCGCCCGGTCTGCGTGCCCGATTGATACTGCGCCATGATCCGTCCCGTTGTCAGATACAAAGGAAACTCGTCGTCCGGCTCTTCCATCACATGCTGGAAGGCCACTGCATGAAATCGCGCTCTGCCATCGGGAGTGCCGAAATGGTCCAGAAACATGCGCGGAGTGCCCGGGTGCCCCTCACTGGGGCATGGCCAGAAAACCCCCTCCTGCTCGCGAATCCTGTCCCATGTGATGCCCGAATAATCGGCCACGCCGCCCGCCGTCGCGCGGCGGAATTCTTCGAAGACTTCCGCCGGAGCTGTCGGGAATGCCTGCCGGCACCCCAGACGCTTCGCGACTCCGGCCAGAATCTCCAGGTCAGAGCGGGCCTCGCCAGGCGGCATCGCGGCCTGTTTTCGAAGAATCACGCGGCCTTCGAGATTGGTCATGGTGCCGCTCTCTTCCGCCCATTGCGCGCAGGGCAGCACCACATCGGCCTTTGCCGCCGTCTCGGATAAGAAGAAATCCGACACCATCAGAAAATCGAGCGCCGCCAGTCGCTCATCGATATGCCCGGCGCGCGGCGCTGAGACCGCCACGTTCGAGCCAAACACGAGCATGGTACGGACACCGCCTTCGGTCCCCATGGTGTCGAGCATTTCGTAAGCGGACCGACCCGGCTTCGGCAGTTCGCTCTCCTCGATGCCCCACACGCCCGCAATCCACTGGCGATGCTCGGGGTTATCCAGTTTCCTGTACCCCGGCAGCTGATCCGCTTTCTGCCCGTGCTCGCGCCCGCCCTGCCCGTTGCCCTGACCGGTGAGACATCCGTATCCGCAATAAGGCTTACCGGCCTTCCCGAGGGCCAGCGCGAGATTGATGAATCCGAGCACATTGTTCACGCCCTGGCTCTGCTGCTCGGGCCCTCGCGCCGTAAGGATCATCGCCGTCTTCGCCTCGCCCAGCAATTCAGCCGCACGGCGCAGTTGATCTTCCGGAATGCCCGTGATCCTCTCCACGCGCGCCGGCCAGTAGGAGGAAGCCACGCGCCGCACCAGCTCGAAATCGGTGGTTCGCTCTTCGATGAACTTTTCGTCGATATACCCGAGCTTCATCGCCAGATGCAAGAGCCCGTTCGCCAGCGCCGCGTCC
>JBDUBZ010000030.1:0-17677 GCA_040003745.1 Terriglobia bacterium | reverse complement strand
CGTTGTCCGCTTAATATTTGCGCTGATTTTGATCTCCACGACCGCTTACTTCCGGCCGGCGGAAACGGCGCTCTGGAATGCCGTGGCGGTCGGCGCCGCTCTAGCCGTCGCAGCCATCCTGCTCGAAATACGCCTGCAGCGAGTCAGCGTGCGGCGCCTGATCGGAATTGCCGGAGGCCTGGTCGTCGGCCTGATTTGCGCCGCTCTCATCAGCCTTGTGCTGGGCCGGCTGGGCACTGAGCAGGCCGCCACACTCCACTTCACTCAGGTCATCTGTCTGCTGCTGTTCGTGTACCTTGGGGCGGTGACCGGCGCGGCGAAAGGAGAGCTGCTGAATCTCGGCAAGGTCTTCGGCGCGGAAGTCGGCGTTCGCACCAACCACAAGATTCTCGACACCAGCGTGATCATCGATGGGCGTATCGCGGATATCGCCGACACCGGCTTTCTGGATGGCGTGCTGGTTATCCCGCAGTTTGTTCTGCAGGAGCTGCAGATGGTGGCTGATTCGGCCGATTCCATGAAGCGCAATCGCGGCCGCCGCGGGCTCGACGTGCTGCAGCGCATCCAGAAAATGAGTCACCTCAAAGTCGAGATCGTGCAGGAGGATTTTCCGCACATTCGCGAGGTCGACATGAAACTGATCGAACTCGCGCAGCTCTACAACTGCCGCATCGTGACCAACGACTTCAACCTCAACAAAGTGGCCCATGTGCGCGGCGTGGATGTGCTGAACATCAACGAACTGGCTAATTCCGTAAAGCCGATCGTGCTGCCGGGCGAGCTGATGCGGGTCTTCATTCTGAAGGAAGGCAAAGAGTACAACCAGGGTGTGGCTTATCTGGATGACGGTACCATGGTTGTTGTGGATAACGCGCGCCGCATGATCGCGAAAACCGTAGATGTGTCCGTCACCAGCGTGCTGCAAACCACTGCGGGAAAGATGATCTTCGGGAAGTACGACGAGCGTCAGCAAAGCACTCCTGCCGCGCCCGATCGCGCGTCTCATGCCGCCGCCGGCGCTTCATCCCCTCTGCCCCCCTCCCCAGGCGACCGCCCCGGACGCCGGGAACAGGCCGTCGGAGAAAACTGATCTGTGAGGCTGGCGGTCATTCTTCCCGCAGCGGGCCTGGGTACGCGGATGCTGCGCGGTATCCCGGCCGGCGCCGAAACCAGCGGTACCAGCCGCAAGCAGTTCATGCTGCTTGAAGGCGCACCCATTCTGGTTCATACGGTACGCAAGTTCGTCGCCTCCCCTCTGGTGCATGACATTGTCGTCGCTGTCCGCGAGGAGGATATTGAGTGGGTAGATGGCCTGCTGCAAAAGGAAGCGCGGGGCCTGCTGGGCGATCTGAAAGTGGTCGCGGGAGGCAATACGCGGCAGCAATCCGTCGAGAACGCCATGGCCGCGCTCGACGACGGTACGGATCTGGTCGCGGTACACGACGCTGTGCGCCCTTTTATTGAACTGGAAACAATTCGCCTGGTGGTGGAAGAGGCGCGTATTACCGGGGCCGCCATTGTGGGGATCGTGCCTGTCGACACCGTGAAGCAGGTCAGCGGCGCTCAGGCGGGCGGTGCAAAAGTGCGCTCGACTATCTCACGCGAGCGGCTGGTGCTTGCGCAGACGCCGCAGGTTTTCCGGCGCGATATCCTGCAGCGGGCCTTCGATACCGCGACCAGCGATAATTTTACGGGCACCGACGAATCGAGCCTCGTAGAGCGTCTCGATCAGGTTGAGATCAGCGTGGTGCTCGGCAGCGATCGCAATATTAAGATCACCCGGCCCGGCGATATGGATCTGGCGCGACTCTTCTTCGAACAGGAAACCGCAAGGCATTGAGCGTTCGCTTCGGGCAGGGCTGGGATGTCCACCGGATTGTGGCAGGCCGCCCGCTGATTCTCGGCGGTGTTACGGTGCCCTGCGAGTTCGGCCTCGAAGGTCATTCCGATGCCGACGTGCTCGCCCATGCCATCACGGACGCCATTCTGGGAGCCATTGCGGCAGGCGATATCGGCATGCATTTCCCCGATACGGACCCGCGCTGGAAAGGCGCCGGCAGCCTGCAGTTCCTGCGGCATGCCTGTCAGCTTGCGACCGACGCGGGGTATCAGGTTGGCAACGTGGATTCGACAGTCATTCTCGAGCGCCCGAAGCTCAAGGACTTCCGGCTGGCTATCCGTATGTCGCTCGCCGAGGCCATGCAGGTAACGCTCCCCCAGGTTTCGGTAAAATTCAAAACGGCGGAGCGGGTCGGGCCGGTCGGCGAAGGCCTGTCGGCTGAATCGCAGGCGGTGGTATGTCTCGTTCCTTTGTCATAAGTCTTCTCATCGCGTCTTGTGCGTTCGGGCAGGACCCCGTTAAAGAACTCGCCTCCCACTTCGAAGGCCGCGTCAGTATCTACGCCAGGAATCTCGCCACAGGACAGACTTACGATCTGGGCGGCGGCAACCGCGTCAACACCGCGAGCACGATCAAACTGCCCATTCTGATTGGCGTATTCACCGCCGTTCAGGAGGGCCGTGCAAGATGGACGGACACCTCGACGCTTTCACCACAGAACAAAGTGGCGGGGTCGGGCATTCTGCAGGAGATGTCCGACGGCGCGAACATTACCCTGCGCGATCTCATCCGCTACATGATGCTGCTGAGTGACAACACGGCCACCAATCTGGTGCTCGATCACGTGAGCGCGAATGACGTGAATGCGGTGATGGCGAAGCTCGGGATAAAAGACACGCGGTCGCTGCGCAAAATCCTGAAGGGCACTTCGCCCGAAGGTGTGAGCGATGCCGGAAAGGATCCCGCCAATGCGAAATTCGGCATCGGCGTTGCCACACCGCGCGACATGGTCACTCTGCTCGAGCGGCTCTATCGCGGGGAACTCGTCAGTAAGGAAGCTTCCGCCGAGATGCTGGCGATTATGAAGAAGCAGATCTGGCGTGATGGAATGCCTCGCCGGTTTGATTCCGCAGGCATCGAGGTTGCCGATAAGCCGGGAGCTCTCGAACACCTCCGCAGCGATATCGGAATCGTATATGCGAAGACTGCGCCCATAGCGATTGCGATCACTTGCGAGGACATTCCGCAGGGCGACTGGTCGCCCGATAATGCCGGCTATCTCTTCATCGCCAATGCGTCTAAGCTTCTGGTCGAAGAATTGATAAAGTCGCCGAAGCTGTAGCCAGGCTGGACACGGAAAATCGCAGGAAACCGCTTACTCACGTGCGCGGCTCCGAATCAGCCCACCGGTTCGAATAAGTTATCGAGCGGTCCCAAAAATTCTTTTGGCGCAGCTTAGACTAATTTTTCGAGCCCACAAACACCCACTGAATTCCACCGATCACCCCGCGCTTCGGCAGCGTCACCCCCGGAATTTCCTCGTACACAGTGCTGGTGATGTTGGTCAGCCCGAGAAATGGCCGCACGTGCCCTTCCGTCCAGGCAACAGACGCATCCCACACCGCATAAGGATTTCGGTTCAGGCGATCCACCACTCCTATGCGCGTCCGCGCCACGAAGTGCTGTCCAATCGAACCGCGCCAATCGACAACGGCACTATGAACCGGATAGTTGAACGTGTACTTGCTCAATAACACCGCGCCGCCCGCATTCACGCCGTGCAGCCCCGCAAAGGCGACGGAAATCCGCTGGCCCGCCTTCGGCTCATAAACGGCCGACGCCTCTACGCCGGTGAAATGCAGGCGGTCGAAGTTGGTGGCCTGCCAGACAGCGTCCGTCGGGACCGCTTTGACGTAATCGATGACATTCGAATCGCGCCGGTGAAACACCGTCAGCGACGCATGCAGATTCGGCTTCAGATAAGCATCGATGCCGGCCTCGTAACTTGACGCACTCTCCGGCTTCAGATTCGGATTACCTTTGTTGGCCGGATCCGAATAATAAAGGTCGGTATAGCTGGGCAACCGGAACGCCCGGCTCGCCGATGCGCGAAATTTAAGCCGTGAAGAGAGCCATGCAGCGCCACTCAGAGACGGACTGGTCGCCACCTGGCCCGAGCCGTACACCTCTTCCCGGATTCCCGCCGACAGTGAATAGCGCTTCACCGACCGAATGTCGTAGAACACATATCCACTACCGCGGGTTCGTGTCCGCACACCCAGATTGGTGCTTTTGATGTCTTCGCCCAGGCCTTCAGCTCCATAACTCAGCACCGCATGCCAGGGAAGATTGTCATGCCGCCGCAAGTCTCCCTGCCAGCTGTTCAGTAGATGCCGGTTGGTGTAGATCTGCGGAGCGTCGCGAAACAGCACGAACAGGTCAGTGTGACGACGCCATGCGAAACTGGCCTCGGTCTTCGTCCCCAGGTCCTGATGCCCCGCGACGAACCACGTCTTGATGCGCTCCCACGAAGGATACGGCCCGTAGAACTGGTCGGCGCCATAGGGACGATCGCTGTAAGCCAGAAGCAAACTGCCTCCGCCCAGCTTCGACCGCAGGCCGGTCATCGAGCTGAGAGAGAGATTCCTGTAGTCCCGATCGGGCGCAAACCCCGACGAAAAATCTCGCGCGAAATCCAGTCGCTCGGAATAGCGCATTCCACCGAATGACGCCACACCGTGCTCCTCATTGGTACCGAAGTTTCCGAGCCCTGTCAGAATACGAAAATCGGGCGCCTCAAACTGGCGCGTCCGCACGTTCACGACACCGCCCACCGCATCCGAACCATAGAGCGCCGACCCCGATCCCTTCAGCACCTCGATGCTTGAAATCGCTTCAAGCGGAATTGGAAGATCCACGTTGAAATGTCCCGTCTGCGCATCGTTGACGCGCATTCCGTTGAGCAGCACCAGCGTCTGGCCATAGGTCGCGCCCCGGATAGACAGATCCCCCAGGAAGCCGCCCGCGGCGCGCTGCTGCAGATTGAGCGCCGGATCGAGTTGCAGCATATCGAACCACGAATTGAAAAGGAGTCTTTGCCGAGGCGGCAGCGGCAGTTCGGTGACATCGCGGTCTGCCTCATCGAGCGGAATGGGAGCCGCCGTGCCTGTGACCAATACGCTTTGGTGCTGGGGCTGCTGCTGCGCGCAGACAACGCCCGCAGCCATCCAAAATGCGGACATAAGTAGCGGCGCAGTTCTCATTGGATCTTTCACCGTAACATTCACTAAACTGAACTGATTGGTGCCGCCTGAACTAACTCCCGTCGACGTCTGGACGATTGATCTCGACGCCGAGCCCGACAACCGAGCCCCCCCGGCAATCCTTTCCCAGGATGAGCGCGAGCGTGCGGCGAGATTTCGTTTCGAACAGGATCGAAGGCGCTGGAGCGCCGCCCGCTCGGCACTGCGCACGATACTCGCCGCCGATCTAAAGACCGAGCCCTTGTCACTTCAGTTCATCTACGGCGTTCATGGCAAACCCGCCCTCGGCGAAGCCAACCTTCATTTCAATGTTTCTCATTCGGGTCACTGGGCGATGATTGCGGTGACCCACGGCGCACCGGTCGGGATCGACCTCGAGCAAATTCGCGACAACGTTGATATTGGAAAATTGCTGGAGCGCATCGCTGAGCCCCTTAGCGGTGAGAACACTCCCGCGCTCTTTCAGATCTGGGCACGTCGCGAGGCAAGGACGAAAGCACTCGGGATTCCACTTATGGAAATACCTGGCGGTGATCTTCGGGTACTAAATCTCATTGCGCCGGAGGGGTACGCAGCCGCCCTGGCTCTGGTGGGGCGGGATCCGTTGGTTAATTACCGTAAATTTCACACGCAATAAACTAACGTTCTCTGTACAGCCAGAACATTCCGTGTTAATAATGAGGTGTAGCGCCCGCGGAGACCGATTCTTTCAGCAGTCCTGCTTCTTAGGGATCCGCAAGCCTCCAGTTACAGAATCCAAATTTTGAATCAGCGTCAGGACTCCCCGTCTGCAGCAGACGCAACCAGGAAACAGGAGTTTTTCCCGCATGGACTCCGATCGTAAGTACCGGCAAAGAGGCTACAGCGATAGCCCATCGCCATCCAACGGCAACAATGGCAACGGACATGGACAGAAACCGCCCTTTGCGGGACCGCGTCCCCCGCTGGATATTACGGGCCCCCGGCTCCCGCGCCTTGTGCAGGCCGTAACGGCATCCCGGTGTTACAGTTGCTCCACAACTCTTCCGCCTGGCACGTCATTCAACGGCCCCTGCCCGAAATGCGGGACGGCTCTGCACTGCTGCAAGCAGTGCTCTCATTTCGAGCCGTCGACTCGTTTCCAGTGCACCAAGCCGATTCCCGTTCGTATTCCCCTCAAAGACCAGCAGAACCAATGCACGCTGTTCTCGCCGCGCGTCACCGTCGCGCGCGATGCCAGTAACGCGCCGTCGAATGGTTACGGCCGCCCGTCTGGCGCAGCTGCAAACGCCGACGCGCCGCGCAGTGCGAGCGATGCCCGCGATGCCTTCGCCCGGCTTTTTAAGAAAGAGTCTTAAGTCGTACTCGTAACGCCGCCGTCGCTACTTTGTGGCACTTCAAGCACAGAGTGCGCATATTCTTCAAGTCGCACTGCCCGCCACCCTCGGCCACAGGCACGGCATGATCGGCATCCCACAATGATTTGCGGCTGCCCTCGCGCAATCCCCACTCTTTAAGTAATCTACGCCGCGCGGCATAATCGAGCTTTCGCATATCGCGCCGCAACGCCACCGTGTCGATGCCACACAGGCCGCAAACACCCTTGTCGCGCAGGAAAACGTGTTCCCGCAGGTAACCCGGATTTGTGCGCAGCTTCCACTCATGCACGCAGACATCGCAGCAGAAACTGCGCCGCCGGCCCTGCACGGGCGCCTGACACCACCGGCACTGTCCGTCGAGCGCAGATGGCGCGACCCAGCCGCCCGCCATGGTTCTTGCCGGAACACTGCTGCTCAACGCGGCCTCACGCCTCCTATACGAAATTCGGATTTCGTCACCTGATTGTTGGGTGCAACGTCCGCTGTCGCCGCAAAACCCGGCTCTCTCGGAGTCGCAAATCGCAGATCGATCAGCATCACGCGTGTTGTGAGATCGGTCCCGCGCGGTTCGACCACCCACAGCGGATACTGCACCCATTCGAGCATTCGCTGAAACGGCTCCGTCATCATCGCGGCATCTATGGCGGGTGTGCGGGCGGGCTTATAAAACGTCTCCGCATCGCTGGCGTGGAAGCTCGAGCGCAGGTCCACCGGAATCTGCACGTAAGCGTTGCTCAACTCCGCGGTGCCAACCCACACCAGAGGATTCTCCGTGGGAAAGGCGCCCGTGCGGCGCGGGGCGAGGCCGTTGTATTGATGCGCGTCCACGATTGCCACGGCTCGGTCGTGCAGCACGCTGCGGCCATAGTCGTAACAGCCCAGCAGAAGCAGTGCAATGACCGCCCACCCGCCTCCAGTCGAACCCTTCCGGCGCTCACCGATCTCCGAGCCCACCAAACCCGCCAGCGCCGGGGCCGCCACACCCAAGCCGAGGATCGCCCAGATACCGAAATCGATCACGGCCGTGATATCCCAGTGAGTCCAGTGTCCTGAAAACGGCAGCAGCAGACGTACGCCATACACGTTGGTGAGATCGAGTAACTGGTGCGACGCCACGCCGGCCAGAGCGATTCCCCAGGCGGGCAGCCATCGCACCTGCCGCTGTCCAATGAAGCGCACCAGGGCTACGGCAAGCAGGGCCATGAGCGGCGCGGCGATGAGAGAATGAGTGATGTTGCGATGCCAGTGTAAGTAGGCGGTCTGGCCGGCGAGCCATGAGACGGCATCGAGATCCGGGATATTCGCCGCGAGCACCAGGATTGCCGTGGCGCGGGGCGTCGCTGTCCTGAGTCCGGCGCGGGCCAGAAACAGACCAACCAGCGAGTGCGTCAGGTTGTCCAACCTCAGAGGTTAGCGCGATGGGAATCGTGGAACAGATCAGCCGGTCGAATGGAGGCATGCCGAAGCGCGCCATCACCGGGCCCGTGATGCTTCAGGCGGGTGGCATCGAGGGGGATCGCCACCGCAACATGCTGGTACACGGCGGGCCCAATCGAGCGGTGCTGATGATTTCCGCAGAGGTGGTCGACGCGCTGGCGGCGGGTGGACATCCGGTTGGCTATGGCTCGCTCGGAGAGAACTTCACCGTGCGTGGTCTCAACGTCAGCCTCTGGCGCAGTGGGCAGCGCTATCGCGTAGGTGAAGACGCGGTTATCGAACTGACCAAACTGCGCGTCCCGTGCGCCAATCTTCTGGTCTTCGGCGCCCAGCTTCAGGAGGCAATCTGGGATGAACTCTGCAGGGCAGGCGATACAACTTCGCCTCATTGGGCCTTCGCAGGGTTTTACGCGCGCGTGATCAAGCCGGGGTTGTTGATTGCGGGCGCCCCGATCACGCTCGAATCCGATCTGGCCTGAGACGGCCGAATCTCCGGGTACCGCGCCCGTTTCGGAAGGTACTGCGCCGGGGGGCGCGGCGCGGGAGCTTCCGTGCTGTTCGCCGCGAACTGGAGAACAGCCTGATCCTGTTCCCTTGTCACACCGAATGCTTCCACCAATTCGTCAACCCTCATATCCTGAAGGTTTTCAAACGCGGTTGACCGACATTTGGGTATCCTTAACCACCCATGCGGTCACGCTCGGTAACTATTGGGGGATCAATGACTACTTTTCCCGCAGCTTCTTAGACCGCCCGGTTCAGCACGCGGTTCAGCCGCTGCACAAAAGCGCCCGGATTCTCAAGCGGCACGCCTTCCACCAGCAGCGCCTGATCGAGCAGCAGCCAGGACGCATCGTTCACCAGCGAATCGTCGGCCGCGCTCAACAACTTCTTCACGATCTCGTGATCCGGATTGATTTCGAGCACGGGCTTGATCGCAGGGAAATCTCCCTGCCCCATCGACCGCAGCATCTGCTGCATTTTCATCGACGGATCGGTCTCGTCGGTGACCACGCACGAAGGGCTGTCGGCCAGGCGCGTGGAAACTTTTACGTCTTTCACGCTGTCCCCCAAGGCGGCCTTGATCTTTTCAAGCAGAGGCTTGATCTCATCGCCTTTGTTTTCACTCGCTTCTTCCTTAAGATCTTCCCCAGTGGAAGTCTTGTTGACCGCCTTGAGTTCCACATCCTTGTACTTATCGATGCCTGAGATTACAATCTCATCGATTTCGTCGTCAAGGATCAGCACTTCAATGTCTTTGCGCTTATAGATCTCAAGCAGCGGGGAGTTACGCAGCAACGCCGACTTACCGCCCGTAATGTAGTAAATCCCCTTCTGACCCTCCTGCATCCGTCCTTTGACTTCGGCAAGACTGGTCCAGCCCTCGGCCTTGGTCGACTTTACACGGATGAGTTCCAGCAACGCGTCCCGATTGCCATAGTCGCTGTAGAGACCTTCCTTCAGCGGCCGGTTGTATTCCTCGATGAATTTGGTGTAGAGCTCCGGGTTGCCGGAAGCCACGTTCTGTAGTTCCGACAGCACTTTCTTCACGCTCGCCGTCTTGATCGCGCTTAAAATCTTATTCTGCTGCAGAATCTCCCGGCTGACGTTGAGTGGCAGGTCCTCGCTGTCTATAATCCCGCGAAGGAAACGAAGGTAGCCGGGCAGCAACTCTTTCTGATCGTCGGTGATAAAGACGCGCCGCACGTAAAGCTTAACGCCAGGCTTATAGTCGGCCTGGTACATATCCATAGGCGCTTTCGCCGGAACGTAAAAGAGGGTCGTGTATTCCAGCGTGCCTTCCGCGTTGGTGTGAATCCACAGCAGCGGATCTTCATAGTCTCCGGAGATGGTCTTATACATCTCCTTGTAGTCTTCGTCTTTCAGTTCGCTCTTCGGCCGCTTCCAGAGCGCACTGGCCGAATTGATCTGTTCAGTAACCCGCTTCTTTTCGGACTTCTTCTCTTCCTCATTCCAGTCACTCTTGTCATAAGTAAGAAAGATGGGAAAAGCGATATGGTTGGAATACTTCTTGACGATGTTCTGTGCCTTCCAGCTGTTGGCATATTCACTGCCCTCATCGTTCAGGAAGAGAGTCACCGTGGTGCCGGTCTTATCGCGCTCGGCGGTCTCGATTTCGAAGCCGCTCCTGCCATCGCTCGTCCACCGCCACGCCGTATCTTCCCCGGCCTTTCGCGAAACCACTTCTACTTTGTCGGCAACCATGAACGCGCTGTAAAAGCCAACACCGAACTGGCCGATCAGATTCGAGTCGCGCTTTGCATCGCCCGAAAGCTGAGCGAGAAAGGTCTTAGTGCCGGACCGCGCGATGGTTCCGAGGTGCGCGATAAGATCCTCCTCGTTCATACCGATCCCCGTGTCGCTGATCGTGAGCTTGTGACCCTCCTCATCGATCTCGATATCGATCCGCGGATCGAAGGTCAGAGACTTATACGGCTCCTCAGTGAGATTCAGATACTTGAGTTTGTCGAGCGCATCCGAAGAATTCGAAATAAGCTCCCGCAAAAAAATCTCTTTGTGGGAGTAAAGAGAATGAACAATAAGCTGAAGCAGCTGGTCGACTTCTGTTTGAAACTCGCGTTTAGACATGAATAAAGGGGTTATCCGCGAGTATATCGAACGCGCAGTTCGGCTCGGCCTGATAGCATCTCACCGGTGCGTCGAATGACCAGACAACTATTAATGATCTCCGGGGCGGCCTTCCTGTTCTGCGCCGCATTCTGCGCCACGGCCGGCGCCCGCGTTACGCGCGTGGTGGTCGAGGAGCGTGACTCGCCCGCGTTTACGCGCAGGTCCTTTGGCCCCGCCGGTGCTTACGAGACCTTGAGCGGCCACTTCTTTGGCGAACTCGACCCCAAAGACCCCCATAACGTTATCGTCACCGATATCGAAACCGCGCCGCGCAATGCCCGCGGCCTGGTGGAATATTCCGCCACCTTCGCGATCTCCCGCCCCGTCAATCCCGCCAAAGCCAGCGGTGTTCTGATTTATTCTGTTCCCAACCGCGGCGGTGGATCGACCGCGGGTTCGGAGTTTGGTCACATCTCCGTGGTCAGCGGCTGGCAGGGCGATCTCACGCCCCGCGCCGGCCTTCAAACCATCACGGTGCCGGCCACCAGCCACACCGGCCCCGTGGTCGAGCGCTTCATCAACGTCCCCGCCGGTTCCCACACGCTTCCCATCGGAACCGCCCAATATGTCGCGCTCACCTACCAGCGCCCAGTCACTCTCGATACCTCCAAAGCAACGCTCACGAAGCGCGCCTCCGACACAGATGCCGGCGCACTCGTCCCGAGCACGGACTGGGCGTTCGCGGATTGCACCAACACGCCGTTTCCCGGCGCTCCCGACCCTTCGAAGATCTGCATGAAGAACGCCTTCGACACGGCCTTCGCTTACGATCTCGTCTTCACGGCCAAAGATCCGCTGGTGCTTGGCATCGGCTATGCGGCCACGCGCGACCTCATCTCGTTTCTGCGTTATGGCGTCGAAGGTAATCCCCTCGCCGGGCAAGTCAAATGGGCCATCGGCCAGGGCAACTCTCAATCCGGCAACTTCATCCGTAGCTTCATTCATCTGGGCTTCAATCAGGATGAGGACCGCCGCATGGTGTGGGATGGCGTTAATCCCCACATCGCCGCCCGGCAACTGGCGATGAATTACCGTTTTGCGGTTCCGGGTGGCGCCGCCGGCCCCTTCGAGCCCGGCAGTGAAGCCGTCCTCTGGTGGGGCGACTATCCCGATAAAGCCCGCCACCGCGAAACCGCGGGCATGCTGGATCGCTGCAAAGCCAGCAACACCTGCCCGAAGGTTATGGAGACGTTCGGCGCACTGGAATTTTGGTATCTGCGCGAATCGCCGAACCTCGTCGGCACCGATGCCAAAGCGGATATTCCGCTGCCCGCAAACGTGCGCCGCTATTTTCTGCCCGGCACGCCCCATGGAGGCGGAAGAGGCGGCTTCTCTCTCGAAACACCGCCCGCCGCCGGTTGTGTTCTGGCTTCGAATCCCAATCCGGAGGCGGACACCATGCGGGCACTAATGGTGGCGCTGGTCGACTGGGTCAGCAAAGGTACCGAGCCGCCGCCGAGTCACTACCCGCGGCTTGATCGCGGCGAATTGACCGACCCTGCGAAGCTCACGGCCTTCTTTAAAACGGTCCCCGGCGCTCCGGTTCCCGCCCCCAACCCTTTCTACGACTACGACTACGGAAACGGGTTTCGCTACAACGATCTCTCCGGCGTGGTCACGAAAGAGCCTCCCGCCGTGCGCCTGATCCTCCCACTGCTCGTACCGCAGATCGACGCCGATGGCAGCGATGTCGGCGGCGTCCCGTCAGTGCTCCGCCAGGTTCCTCTCGGCAGTTATCTCGGCTGGAACGTGACAGCCAGCGGCTATAACAAGGGCAAAGCCTGCGGTCTCGCCGGCGGCTACATCCCATTCGCGAGGACCAAAGCGCAGCGGCTCGCGTCGGGCGATCCGCGTCTCTCGCTCGAAGAGCGCTACCGAAACCACAACGCTTATGTCACGGCGGTGAAGGCTGCCGCGGCGCAGGCCGTCCGCGAACGCTTTCTCCTGCCGGAAGATGCCGCGCGCCTGATCCGGGAAGCCTCCGCCAATCCCCTATAATCGGTGCAGGTGCTGAGTCTCCTCGACGAGATCCAGTTTCGCGACCCTGTCCGTGCGCGTCCCGAAATTGCTCACATGCAAAGACTGCCCCCTCCCGCGCGCCGCGTGGTGAAGGCTCTTTTGCCGTCTCTGCCCGATCCCGATGAATCGGTACACTACCTGAACCGTCTGATGGCAGAGGCTCCGGAGGCGGCTCTGACAATCGCAGGCAACCAGACTGCGCTTCGCTACGCCCTTACGATTTTTTCTTACAGCCATTTCCTCGCCGAAGCGGTGCTGCGCTATCCCGAATGGATTCTCGACATTGCCAATGCGGGCGACCTGCACCGCGGCTTTCTCGAGGAAGAGTACGAGCGGCTTTTGCGCACGAGCCTGCCTCAGGCCGGCCTGCCGCGCGCCGTCGATCTCGCACTCTTTCGCCGCCGCCAGATTCTGCGCATCGTACTGCGCGACACCCTGCGCCTGGCCGATCTATCGGAGACCGCCGAAGACCTTTCCAGTCTCGCCGAAGCCATTCTCAACGTTGCGTGGCAGGGCGTCCGCGACGACCTTGCGCGCGAAGTCGCCGCGCCCTGCCACAACGCTTTCTCCGTGATCGCGCTGGGCAAGCTGGGCGGCCGGGAGCTCAACTACAGTTCCGATATCGATCTGATGTTCGTGTACGGCGGGCAAGGCTCGTCTTCGGGCCCGGATTCGAAACTCACCGTGCAGGAATTTTTCCGCAGCGCGGCCAACCGCATGACGGCCCTGCTCTCGACATACACCCCGGAGGGCATGTGTTATCGCGTGGATCTGCGCCTGCGCCCCGATGGCAGCCTGGGTGAAGTGTGCCAGCCGCTCGAAGGTGCGAAACAGTATTACGCCACCCGCGGGCGCGACTGGGAACTGCAGATGCTCATCAAAGCACGCGTCGCTGCCGGAGATCCCGGCCCGGGCCGCGAGCTGCTCGAATTCGTCCAGCCCCTGATCTACCGCACGACCACCGATTTTCGAACCATCGAAGCCGTCTCTGAAACGCGCGCGCGCATCCACGAGAAACATGCGCGCCGCGCCAAACAGGATTCTCTCGACGTGAAACTGACCCGCGGAGGCATTCGCGACATCGAATTCCTGGTGCAGTGTCTGCAGCGTCTGCATGGCGGCCTCTATCCCTGGGTGCGTCAGGGCGGTACGCTGCGGGCCCTGGGGCGTCTGCGTGATAAGGGACTGCTCTCGAGCTGGGAGTATTCAAAGCTGGCTAACGCCTATCAGTTCATGCGCCATCTGGAGCACCGTCTGCAGTTCGACGAAGACCTGCAGACACACACGCTTCCGTCCGGCGCGGACCGGCTCGAGTTGCTGGGCCGCAAGATGCCGCCGGGCCTTCCTGGCTTCCCCGGCGCGGGTACTCTCGAGCGTGAGCTCGACCGGCATCTTTCGAGCGTGCAGGATCTCTACGACCGCGTGATTCATTCTCACCGGCCCATCTTCGACAACGGTCCGGACCCCGCTGCCGAACACGGCGCACAACCCCTCCTTTTGGAAGCTTCCAACAACTTGAAAGCTTCCAGCAACGCCATTTTCGCGAATGACGCAGACGCCGCCCGCTGCGCCGAATTTCCCTCCGTCAATCTCAGCCGGTACCTTGAACTGCGCGCCCCCTCGCTCGCGCGTCTGGTCTCGAATGGCGCCATTCGCCGCAGTCACGAAAGCATGGAATCTTTCCTCGACAAGGTGGTGGAGCGGTCCGACTGGCTGCGCATGCTCGATCAGAATCCCGAACTGGCCCGCTGCACCATCGATATCTTTGAACACAGCCAGTACTTCAGCGATCAGCTTGTCCGCCATCCGCGCCTGCTGGGCGAGGTGGAAGAGGCTTGCACGGCGCGCCAGGGCCGAACCGGCTTTCACGCCCCGCGCGACCGGGCCGAGCTGCGCCGCTTCTTCTCAGACCAGATGGTGCGCATCCAGAGCGACAGCATCTATCACTGCGTACCGGTGTTTCGTACGCTCAAGCGCACTTCCGATCTGGCCGATTCCGTCATCTCCGCCGCTTATGAGATCTCGTTGCGCGAGGCGTTCGATGCGGCGCCAGCGGGCGGCGCCTCCTCCGATCCCGCCAACCAGATGATGGTCATCGCACTGGGACGTCTGGGCATGGGCGAATTCGATCTCGCCTCCGACGCCGATCTGATCTTCGTGATCCCCGATTCCGAAGCGCCGGAAACGCTTTTCTGGACTGGCGTCGCCGAGCGCCTGATCAACGCTATCAGCGCTTACACCGGCGATGGTGTCGTCTTCAGCATCGATACCCGCCTGCGGCCCAACGGACGGGAAGGCCCTCTCGTTCAGACCCAGGGTGCTTACAAGGAGTATTTCGCGCAGCACGCCCAGGCATGGGAAGGCATCACCTATATGAAGGCCCGCGCCGTGGCCGGCGACGTCGAGCGCGGGACGGCCTTCCTCACCGATGTCCAGCAAATCGACTGGCGCCGTTACGGCCAGGGTGGAAGGTCGCGCACCGATCTGGCCCACATGCGCGCCCGGCTGGAAAAAGAGCAGGGAGGCCGCAATCCCCTGAAGGCGGGACCTGGCGGATACTACGACATCGATTTCGTTCTGATGTATCTGCGGCTGCGTGGCGCGGATCTTTTCTACAAGGTGCTCAATACGCCAGCCCGCATTGAGGTCATTGAGAAGATGGGCCACCTCGATCGCGAAGATGCCGTTTTTTTAAATGCTGCCGCGACGTTCTATCGCGCCATCGATCATGGCATGCGGCTTTCGAGCGGACACGCCGAAGGGCGAATCCCCACCAATGCGGCGCAAATTGCAATCCTGACCGATCTCGTCGCTCGCTGGACCCCGCCCGGCTTCCTCGATGGCACCCTCGAAAGCGTCACAAAGCGAATCCGCCGCGACACCCGGGCGTTTTTCGCGCGGATTTTTGGACCGGTCTGACGCGAGAAAAGTTACACGATCCTGCAGAGGCGGATGCAGCATCACCAGGGCCACATCGAAGTCGGCGCGGTGAGGCATCCCGCGGAAAGAAATCCGAAGCGCGTGTGAAAGCCGGGTGCTATCCTCCACCGCCGGTTCTTTTTCCGCTATTCGATCACGTGGCGTGAGCCGTAAGCTGAAATTGGCGCCTCCTGATCTGCCCGGCGCTCTACCTGGCGGACCGGCGATAATTTTCGACCGCGTCCGAACATCGGTCGAGGGATGCCGACATTGTCTTTCCGGCGCCGTACATTAGGGCGGGCTGACCATTGTTCCACGCAAATGCGCAATCCTTGCTTTGGGCAGCCACGTCACGCAGCACCTGTTCCGGTTTTTTCGGCCACTGGGCGGCAAGAGCGTCGGCGAGGCGCGACATGGATCTCGAGAATTCCTGACGAGGATCGTTGCCGACGCCCGATGGTCTAAAGCGCGGCAGCTCTTGTTTGTGGGCCGCGACCCTGGGGAAGAACGAAAGTGCGTGAAGCTGAGGAATAGCGTAGTACGCCATCGCAAGAGCGACAAGGGCCGCCGAGGCCAATGACCCCAGCGCGTAATAAAGATAGCGATTCAGCTTCCGAATGGAAGCGGTGGATGTTGTGCTGCCGGGTGTTGTGCTGGCAGGTGTTGAACTGACGTGCCGCGCACCCGCGTCGCGTTGGGCGACCGTCTGACGAGCGGCTGTGCGTATAAGATCTGCCCGGGTAAGGTTCTCTTCCCGCAAACCTTACCCATCGGCGGGAATGACCCGAAACTTTATACCCTTCCCCCGGGCATCGCCCGAATATGCTGCAATGAAAGGGTGACCATCGGCGGGCCGGGAATCGAGTTGCCCAGTCTCGACCCCCGCCTTCTGAGAGCCGTCGCGCTCTCGCTGCCAGACATTGCCGTGTCCGCCCTGCCCGCGGTTTCAGGTTCGCCGTCCGATATCGTGACGCCCTTGCCCGGCGACGCCGCAACCGCCGCTCTCCAGTTTGTGTTGCAGACGGTGGATGATCGCCTGGCGCAAAATATCGCGCCCGGAACGGCGCCGATCCGAACACCGGATCAAAATGCGCAGGTCGCTACCGTGAATGCTGCGTTGAATCACGCAGCCCTCGCCGGACTCTATGCGCATGAGGGCATCGCTGGTCAGGCGCGAACCTCCGCCGAAGAGTCTCTCGCTAAGGCGGTCCACATCCTCGCGACCGGGGAAGACCGCCGCGTCCCGGAAGGTGTAGATCCGCGCGCCGTGGTTGCCCTGGCCACGCAGTTCATTGAGACGGGCCAGTACCTCAATTTTGTTCGCGCGGGTGAGCTTGCGCGGATGGTCGTTTCCTGGCACGACCCGCGGATTCCCGCTCCCGGAAGCCGGCGGCTTCGGTCCGCGCAGGCGACTCCGGCACTTACGGCACGGTCACGGCCACGCCGTATCGCGGCAGTACTCTGGCGGCGCGCTCCCCTGCTTGTCCTCATGGCGGCGTGGCTGGCCGCAGGAGTGGGGGCTGGCGCCGCCGCCCGTGTGATCGATATCCGTGCCTGGCAGATGACAGCCGGCGTCACCGTGTGGGCCACCGGCTTTCTGGGTCTGGTCGTATTTCAATTCGTCGCGACCCTCCGGGGTTACCGTCCCGGCAGACACTGAAGCCGTCGATTTACCATAAGTTTACGTTGACTGATGAACAGGCCGTTACGACGAAGTTGCGCGGTCTGGCCAGAATTCCCCGGGGATCCGCGCTCGTTCTCGGAATCGGCGACGATTGCGCCATCTACCGCCCGCGCGGTTCCGCAAGCGATCTACTGTTCACGACCGACATGCTCATCGAAGACGTCCATTTCCGCCGCGAGACACATACCGCCGCTGTGATCGGCCGCAATGCCCTCGCGCGCGGTCTCAGCGACATCGCCGCCATGGGAGGAGCACCGCGCTTCTGTCTGGTCTCGTTGTGCGTTCCCGCGTGGGCCGGTGCCCCATGGGTCGACAGCTTTTTTCGCGCTCTTACGACGTTTGGCAACAGGGTTTCGGCTCCCCTCGCGGGAGGCGATCTTTCGCATGCCGCGTCCCTCGCCTGCGACGTCGTGGTGTGCGGCGACGTGCCGCGCGGACAGGCGCTGCTGCGTAGCGGCGCGCGCGCCGGTCATCAGATTTTCGTCTCCGGTCGCCTGGGTGGCGC